>NZ_JACVUD010000002.1:0-110230 GCF_016624905.1 Stenotrophomonas sp. S49
CCACCCGCCCGACCCCGGACAGATCGCGCGCGTGCCAGCCGCGAAGGGGATACGGGCTAGAGCAAAGGCAAGAGCATCCACGCATGGCGTGGATCTACCGTGGCGCGGCCCTTGTAGAGTCGAGCCATGCTCGACTGATCGGGTCAACCCAGCATCTCCAGCCCACGCACTTCGGTGATGCCCAGCCCGGGCACATCGGCAATGCTGATCTCCGATTCGTTGAAATGCACCCCTCCGCTGACCGGGTCGAACTGGCCCAGCGAAGGGCCGTCCAGGTCGACCTTGGTGATCACATCGCTCTTGGCCACGGCCAGGTGCACGGCGGCGGCCACGCTGATGCTCGATTCGATCATGCAGCCGATCATGCACGGCACGCCGTAGATGCCGGCAATGTCGGCAATGCGGATCGCGTTGGACAGGCCACCGGTCTTCATCAGCTTGATGTTGATGATGTCCGCCGCGCGCTGCTGGATCAGGTCCATCACCTGGCTTGGGCTGAACACGCTTTCGTCGGCCATCACCGGGGTGTTCACCCGGTCGGTCACGTACTTCAGGCCGTCGATGTCGGCGGCCTTCACCGGCTGTTCCAGCAGTTCCAGCACCACACCGGCCTCTTCCAGCGTGCGCATGGCATGCACCGCCTGCTTGGCGGTCCAACCCTGGTTGGCATCCAGGCGCAGCAGGGCGCGGCCCTGCACGGCGGTGTGGATCGCCTTCACCCGCTCGATGTCCAGGCCGATGTCCTTGCCCACCTTGATCTTCAGCGATTCGAAGCCGCGGTCGATGGCCGACAGCGAATCGGCCACCATCTTGTCGATGTAGTCCACGCTGATGGTGATGTCGGTGGTGATGACCGGATCGCCACCGCCCAGCATCTGGTACAGCGGTGCGCCGTGCAGCTGCGCCCACAGGTCGTACAGCGCGATTTCCACTGCGGCCTTGGCGCTGGTGTTGCGCTCCATGGCGGTCTGCACCAGTCCGCTCAGGCGGTTGAGGTTGACCACGTCCTGGCCGATCAGGCGCGGGGCGATGAAGTGGCGGATCGCTTCGATGATCGAGCCGTGGGTATCGCCGGTGATCACCGCGGTGGCCGGTGCTTCACCGTAGCCGGTGTGGCCGGTATCGGTGCGCACCAGCACCACCACGTCCTCCACGGTTTCCACCGTGCGCAGGGCGGTCTTGAACGGCGTTTTCAGCGGCACGCGCAGCATGCCCAGTTCGATGGCGGTGATCTTCATTCAGGGGTCTTGGTGCGCAGGCGTTGGATGTTGGTGATGCGGTCGATGTAGCGGACGGTGTCGCTGGCCATCATCGGCTCCAGCGGGGTGACCGAGACACCATTCAGATGGGCCTGCACGCGCTTGCCGTCGGCGCCGAACCAGCTGCCGCCGGCGGTATCGTGGATGACCCAGGTGCGGCCGTCGACGTGGCCGATGGCCATCATCACGTGGCCGGGAATGTAGACCAGGTCGCCTACCTGCAGGTTGGCCACGGCGCGGTCGCGCACGGCTTTGCTGTCCTTGTCGGTGAACGGCAGGCGGTCCAGCGCCGGGCTGACTGCCTGTGCGCTGGTATTGCGCGGCAGCAGCACGCCGAAGCTGCGGTAGATTTCCGAAACGAAGCCGCTGCAGTCGCGGGTGTCGTAGTCGTGACCCCAGCCGTAGCGTTCGCCCAGGAACTTGAAGGCCTGCTGCAGCAGCAGGCGCGGGGTCAGGGGCAGGTAGTCGGCGGCGGTGTCCTGCGAGCGCGGCAGCAGGGCAGGCACCAGCTTCAGGCTTCCGTCGGCTTCACGCACCGGCAGCTGCACCACCCACGCGGCATGCGCCTGCTGGCCGTTCACCGCGGTGGCGGCCGGCCAGTCGGCCAGCACCGGCAGGCGCACGCCCATGTCAAGCTGCAGGCGCGATACGCGCGGTTCTTCCGGGGTGTAGGCGGTATGCGCGACCGCACCGGTCACGATGCGGTAGGGGCCCTGCGTGGCATAGCCGAGCACGCTGGCCTTCTCGCCGGTGGCCACGGCTTCGGCTTCGATCCAGGCGCTGTAGCGTTCGCTGTGCACGAACAGCCAGCGGCCATCGGCACTGCGGTGCACGACGGCCACCTTGTCACCGGGGAACAGCGCCGATTCCTGGAAGCGATCGATATCAGTATCGCCGCGGCTGCTGAAAACGCGTTGGCGGGTGGGGAAGGTACGCAGTGCGGCACGCTTCACCACCAGGCCATAGGCCGGGCTGACCTGGGCCGGCACGCCCTGCAGGCCCAGGTTGGCCTCGATCGCGCTGCGCTGGGCCGGGGCGATGTCCTGGCCGGCGTCGTTGTACAGCGCACGCGTCGGCCACTGCGACAGGGCGGTGATGCTGGCGCGCACCTGCTGCGCCGAAAGCTGCGCGGGCAGTGCGGCGATATCCTGGATGTGGGCATCCTGAGCACGCATGCGCGCGTTCTGCGCCTGGATCTGCGCGCGGTCCAGGATCGGTGCATCGGCGTTGTCCAGCCGCGCGGCCCAGTAGTCCGGGGTCAGGTAGGCCTCGTGCAGCCCGATCACATACGGCAGCGCTGCGCCGGGATCGGGTGCGGCCTGTGCGAAGACCGGCGTGGCCAGCAGGCACAGGGCCAGGGACCAGCGGCGCCAGGTGCCACGGCGCGGTTTGCGGGAAGCCAGGATCATGCGCTGCACACCCTCCTCGAATGCCTGTGGGAATATTTATTCCTTTCGACGGCGAAAGCAAGAATAAATTATTGACCACCCCTGCCGCCCGTGTTACACAGCCGTTACCACCCGCGCTGGGGAAGTGTCGCTGTGGAATCCGTCGTTCGCAAACCGCGTCTGCCTGTTGCCGCCGGCCTGGGTGCCGCGCTGCTGCTGTGGGCGTGCGCGGCTGCGGCGGCACCGTCGTCTGGCGCCCGCCTGCTGCAGGTGATCGATGCCGTCGACGCCGGCCACTTCGCGCAGGCGCAGGCGTTGATCGCACAAGCGCCCGGCACCGCCGAACTGCAGTTCCAGGACGAGCGCATGCGCCGCGTCCGTCTGGATTTCAGCCTGGACCGCGCCGCCGCACAGGCGGCCGTGCGCCGTTGGATTCCCGACCTGACCGACGAAGAATTCGCGCGCTGGGACCAGCGCGGGCTGATTGAGCACCTGGATATCGACGGCACCCGCTGGTACTTCAAACGCGCGCCGTCGAACCTGTTCCTGCTCAGTGATGAAGCGCGTGCGCGGCGCCGTGCCGATGCGCCGCTGCCAGCGCCCGGCCCCAACGAAGTGCTGAACGCGCATCACCAGCAGGTGCTGGCTGCGGCCGCGCGCACCGGCAATGCCTCGGTGCTGCCGCAGCGCATTGCATTCACCCAATCGCTGACGGTGAAGGCCGATGCGGTGCCGGCCGGCGAAACCGTGCGCGCGTGGATTCCGTACCCGCGCGAGATTGCCGGCCAGCAGGAACAACTGCAGTGGCTGGGCAACACCCCGGGCAACGCGCAGGTAGCGCCGCGCAGCACCCTGCAGCGCACGGTGTACATGGAAGCCAAAGCCGTGGCCGGGCAACCCACCCGCTTCGAAATCCGCTACGCGCTGACGATCTTCGCGCGGCATACGGCCATCGATCCGGCGCGCGTGCAGGCCACGCCTGCCGACCCCGCGTTGCAGCCGTACCTGGCCGAGCAGGTGCCGCATGTGCAGTTCAGCCCGGCGCTGAAACTGTTCTCCGACCAGGTGCTGCAGGGCGAATCGCGGCCGTATGAAGTGGTGCGCAGGCTGTTCGCCGCGGTCGATCGTATTCCGTGGGCCGGTGCGCGCGAGTACTCCACGCTCAGCAACATCAGCGATTACGCGCTGCGCGCCGGCCATGCCGACTGCGGCCAGCAGACGCTGCTGCTGATCGCCCTGCTGCGCATGAACGGCATTCCCGCGCGCTGGCAGTCGGGCATGGTGTTTTCAGACGATGGCAGCGGCTACAACAACCTGCACGATTGGGGGCAGGTCTACCTGGCGCCGTATGGCTGGCTGCCGATGGACGTGACCACCGGCGCGCTGGCCAGCGATGTGCCTGCGCTGCGCGACTTCTACCTGGGTGGTCTGGACGGCTACCGCATCGCCTTCAACGACGATTTCGGCCAGCCCCTGGTGCCGGCCAAACAGCATTACCGCTCGGAAACGGTCGACTCGCAGCGCGGCGAGGCCGAGTGGGCAGGCGGCAACCTGTACTTCGACCAGTGGAGCTATGACCTCCAGTGGCAGGTACTGCCCGCCAGGCAACCCCAGCGCGATATCCGCTAGATCCATTCCACACCATTCAATTCTTGCAGGAGAGAGCAGGGGATGAAGGCTTACAGCATCAAGCGGGCGGCGTTGAGCGTCGCCCTGGGCGCGTGTCTGGGCGTGATCGCGCCGGGCATCGCATTCGCACAGAACGTGACCGGCGCGGTGGCCGGCCGGGCCAGTGCCGGTGACCAGATCACCGTGGTCAGCAGCAGCACCGGCCTGACCCGCACGGTGACCGTGGGCGCCGATGGCAGCTACCGCCTGGGCCAACTGCCGGTGGGCGACTACCAGCTGCAGTTGAGCCGCGATGGGCAGACCCTGGGTGAGCAGGTGGCGGTGAGCGTGGCGGTGGGCGGCACCACCACGGTGAACCTGGCCAGCGGTGGCGGCGTGACCAACCTGGACGCCCTGCAGGTGCGCGGCACGCGCGTGGTCAACCGCGTGGATGTCTATTCCACCGAAACCTCGTTCAACATCAACCGCCAGGAGATCTCGCGGCTGCCGGTGGCGCAGGATCTGTCGGCGGTAGCGCTGATGGCGCCGGGCGTGGTGGGCGGCAATTCCTCGTTCGGTGGCCTGTCCTTCGCCGGTTCGTCGGTGGCCGAAAACGCGGTGTTCATCAACGGCCTGAACGTGACCGACATGTACACCCGGCGCGGTTTCAGCACCGCGCCGTTCGCGTTCTTCAACGAATTCCAGGTCAAGACCGGCGGCTATTCGGTGGAGTTCGGCCGTTCCACCGGCGGTGTCATCAACGCCGTCACCCGCTCGGGCAGCAACGAATTCAAGGGCGGCGTGGAAGTGACCGCCGAACCCAGCGCCTGGCGTTCCAGCGCGGGCGACCACTTCCACCGCGATGGCAGTGCGCATTCGTATGGCAGCCGTGACAACAACTCGTTCCTGAAGACCAACGTCTGGGGCTCCGGCCCGATCATCAAGGACAAGCTGTTCCTGTTTGCCATGTACGAAGACCGCAGCGACAAGGGCCACAACACCTCGTCCGATGGCAGTACGTGGTTCAAGAATGATTCCGGCAACGGCTTCTGGGGCGCCAAGCTGGACTGGAACATCAACGACAACCACAGCCTGGCCCTGCTGGCGTTTTCCGACGAAGGCGATGTGACCAACGCGTCCTATGGCTATGACTGGGACGAGGACGAGATCGGCGCCTGGGGCGGCGATTCGGTAACCGAGACCGGCGGCAAGAACTGGTCGGCCACCTATACCGGCCACTTCGGCCAGAACTTCACCGCCCGCGCCATGGTGGGCCAGAACAACCAGCGTGCGTTCACCAATTCGTCGCTGGACCAGGCCTGCAGCCCGGTGTTCACCGACAGCACCTACGGCACGCGCCTGTACAAGCTGCAGGGCCTGCGCGCCGGCTGCCATCCCACCGGTACCGCGGTGGCCGAGCGTGATGACACCCGCGATGTGGCGCGCCTGGATTTTGAATGGCAGCTGGGCGACCACCTGCTGCGCTTCGGCGTGGACCGCGAACTGATGACCACCGATCAGTCCACCCGTTACCCCGGCCCCACCGCGCTGAGCTATACCGCCTACGTGGCGCGCCCCGGCGATGAAGTGTGGGACGGCGCCAATGCCTACGTGCCGGCCGGCGTGACCGAAATGCTGCGCGCACGCAACCGCCAGTCCGGTGGCAAGTTCGAAACCGAAGCCAATGCCTTCTACCTGGAAGACATCTGGAACGTCACCCCGAACCTGATGCTGAACCTGGGCGTGCGCTGGGACCGCTTCGAGAACCGCACCGCGCAGGGCAATGCCTTCATCAAGATGGACGACCTGGTGGCGCCGCGCGTGGGCTTCTCGTGGGACATGCGCGGTGATGGCAGCACCAAGCTGTTCGGCAACGCCGGCCGCTACTACCTGCCGGTCACCAACAACATCAACGTCAACTTCGCCGGCGGCCTGACCGACGAATACAGCTACTACGTGCTGGAAGGCTGGCAGCAGCAGACCTCGCCCACCGGCTCGGCGTACATGGCGCCCATCATCGGCCAGCAGATCGGCCCGACCGATACGCGCATGAACACCGGCGGCGCCGACCTGCGGCAGAGCGTGGACAAGGACCTGAAGGCGGTCTACCAGGACGAGTACATCCTGGGCTTCCAGAGCATGATCAACCAGGCCTGGTCGTGGGGCGTGAATGCCACCTACCGGCGCATGACCCGCGCGCTGGATGACATCCGCATCAACTACACCCCGTGTGGTCCGACCCCCAGCACCCTGTGGCCGATCGCCAACCCCGGCGAATCGCTGACGATCTGGGGCGATTCCAGCATTGGCTGCGCGCAGGAAGGCTGGATCACCATCGATACCGCCAACAGCGGCTACCGTAAGGGCGGCAGCGGCGAAGTGATCGGCTATTCCAAGCCCAAGCGCACCTACAAGGGCCTGGAATTCCAGATCGACCGCGCCTGGGACGAGAAGTGGCTGTTCAACGCCTCTTACCTGTGGTCCAAGAGCGAAGGCAATTTCGAAGGCCCGGTGAACTCGGATACCAACTACGGCGACACCGGCATGGTGCAGTTCTGGGACCACCCGGCCACCAACGAACGCTATGGCGTGCTGTTCAACGATTTCCGCCACCAGTTCAAGCTGCGCGCGGCGTATGCGCTGAACAAGCAGTGGTCGTTCGGCACCACGTTGCAGGTGCAGTCCGGTGGCCCGATCACCGCCTATGGCGTGATGTGGCCCAACGACAGCATCGCCGGCGGCAGCACCTCCAGCGAGGGCAGCGGCGGCGGCACCGGCTGGCTGTGCGTGGCCAACTGTTCCGGGCCGTATGACCAGCGCCAGTTCGAGTACAGCCCGCGCGGTGCGTTCGGCCGCCTGCCCTGGACCTGGACGCTGGGGGCCAACGTGACCTGGCGCTTGCCGGTGGAGGGCATCGACCTGAGCGCGCGGCTGTCGGTGTACAACCTGTTCAACAACCAGGAAACCATCAACGTGCACCAGCGCTACGAAGCGCAGCCGGGCGTGTACCGCGAAGCCACCTTCGGCACGGGCACGCGCTGGCAGGCCCCGCGCTACACCCAGCTGGTGGTGACGTGGAACTTCTGAGCCGTCCCGCCGGCGCGCGCCCGGTAGAGTCGAGCTTGCTCGACTGCTCTTCGCAGGGCGCGCGACACCGCGTGCGGGGCCGTTACCGGCGTTACGCCGGCATGGCCCTGCTGGCACTGGCACCGGCGGTCCACGCACAGGCCACCAGCACCGCATCCATCGATGCCGACGTAGCCGCCGTGGTCCAGCACGAGCACCTGCCGGGCATCGCCCTGGCCGTGGTGGAAGACGGCCGCGTGGCCTACCGCTACGTCCAGGGCGCACGCGGCGATGGTGGACGCATCGACGAAGACACCCTGTTCAAGATCGCGTCCAACAGCAAGGCCATGACCGCCGCCCTGCTGGCCCGCTTGGTGGAGCAGGGAAAACTGCGCTGGGATGACCCGGTGCGCAGGTACCTGCCGGCCTTCCGCATGCATGACCCCTGGGTAGGCGAGCACATGCAGGTGCGCGACCTGCTGATCCACAACAGCGGCCTTGGTTTGGGCGCGGGCGACCTGATGCTGTGGCCCGAGCCCAATGCCTACACCCGCGCCGACATCATCGCTGGGCTGGCCCACCTGAAGCCGGTCAGCAGCTTCCGCAGTGGTTATGCCTACGACAACCTGATGTATGTGGTGGCCGGCGAAGTGGCCGCCGCCGCCGGCGGCAAGCCCTATGACCAGCTGCTGCGCGAACAGGTGTTCCAGCCGCTGGGCATGCGGCGCTGCCAGGTGGGTGCGTGGTCGGTGAAGCGCGTGGGTAACGTGGCGCAGCCGCATACCGTTCGCGATGGGCAACCGGTGGTGGTCAACGCCGACGGCGCGCGCAGCCCTGACCTGACCTCGATGGCCGCCGGCGGCATCCGCTGTTCGCTGGCTGACATGACCCGCTGGATGCAGGTGCTGCTGGACCCGGCGCTGGTGCCCGATTGGCTGGGCAGCGAGCAGCGGCGCACATTGTGGACCCTGCACATGCCCATGCCGCTGGGCGAACGCCAGCGCCGTTGGGACAACGCGCACTTCTACGGTTATGGCTATGGCTGGCGGGTTTCAGACATGGACGGGCAGTGGAAGGTGGCGCACACCGGTACGCTGTCGGGCATGTATTCCTCGCTGGGGCTGCTGCCCGACCGCAAGGTGGGCGTGGTGATGCTGATCAACGGCGAAGGCGAGGATGCACGCACAGCGCTGATGCAGTCGATGCTGAAGGGCTACACCGCGCCCGAGCAGGCCGCCTCTGCCATGAGCTATCTGGCCGAACTGGCCGCCGATCGCGCGGTGCGTGCGGCCAGCGCTGGCGGGCGGCCGTCCACCGCCGGGGCGCGCGCGGCTACGTCTGACGACCTGGCGCGCTGGCAGGGCCGCTATCGTGATCCCTGGCTGGGCAATGCGTCGCTGTGCTCCGGGCCGAAGGGGTTGCGTTTTGCCGTGGAAAAGTCACCGAAGCTGCAGGCCAGCGTGCAGCAGGTGCAGGGGCGCTGGCTGCTGCACTGGGATACGCTGGGTGAGCAGGCACAGGCATGGCTGCAGCCGGGCGACGGCGCGTCGCCAACGCTGGACCTGCGTGCCATCGACCCCGAGATCGACTTCAGCTATGACTTCCAGGATCTACATTTCACTCGCACTGGCGATTGCACTGACAGCGGCGGCGACGTCCCGCGCCGTTGAACCGCCGCGTGTTTCCACGGCCACCGATGCTGCGGCGGCCGGGTTGGTGGAGATCCGCTCGCTGTCGCCGCAGATCCAGCTCGACATCCGTTACGCCGGCGCCAACAACTTCACCGGCGCACCCGTGCCGGGCTACCAGGCGCCGGCCTGCTATCTGCTGGCACCGGTGGCGCAGGCGCTGGCGAAGGTGGAAGCCGACCTGCGCAGCGCCGGCTATGGCCTGCGCGTGTACGACTGCTACCGCCCCGTGCGGGCGGTACAGGCGTTCATGGCCTGGGTGCACGATCCGCGTGAGCAGTCGCGCAAGGCCCTGCAGTACCCAGACCTGGACAAGCCGCAGCTGCTGGCCGACGGCTACATCGCCGAACGTTCGGGCCACAGCCGTGGCGCCACCGTCGACCTGGGCCTGCTGGATTGCCGCACGGGCGCGTGCGTGGTGATGGACATGGGCACCGATTTCGATTTCTTCGGCGTGCGCGCGCATACCGAAACACCGGGGCTGACCCCGGCGCAGCGCGGCAACCGCCAGCAGCTGCTGCTGGCCATGGCCCGGCACGGGTTCGCCAACTACCCGCAGGAATGGTGGCATTACACCCTGCAGCCCGAACCCGACCCCGGCACCGCCTACGACGTCCCCGTGCAGTAGATCCACGCCACGCGTGGATGGTGTTCGATGCCCGTCCAGGATTTCATCCACACCGTCCCGCCATCCCACGCAATGCACGCTTTTGCCGTTGCCGTTGCCGTTGCCGTTGCTTCAGTCGAGCATGGCTCGACTCTACAGGGGTGCAGGGCGCAGCCCTGCCGATGGAATTACACTGGCCGCCTCTCCCCGCACGCGCGCCCGCATGAACCTTCCGCTGCACTTCGGCCTGCTTGGCACCCTGGAAGCCGGCGGCATCGCCCTGCTGGTCGGCCTGCTGATGTACCTGCTGATGCTGCGCGTGGTGCGCGGGCTGGGCGGTTCGGTGAACCAGGCCATCGGTGCTTCGTGCGTGCTGGCGGTGATCATCGGCGCCGGCATCGATATCTGGAAGCTGTTCTACATGGGCATCGTGCGGCTGGAGTCGCCGCTGTATGCGCGCATCTTCCTGTCCACCATCCACGATCCCAACGAACTGGGTAGCCGGGTGGTGCTGGAAATCGCCGGCGCGCTCGCCGGCGTGGCGCTGGGATGGATCGTGTTCAGTTCGCGGTCATCCACGCAGAACGTCGACTGACGCAGGTTTTTCGTTGCCTGCAGGTTAAATCCGCGCGCGCTGAATGCGCGTCTTATGAGCCGCTCACTTCGCGCTAACCACTGCGCTAAAGCATGCGCGTGGCCGAGTGGTTAATGCCGCGTGTTGGCGGCGGTCGCGGCGCAAAATCGATTCAGAAACGGGGTGGCAGGGTAGGTGCCGTGCGGAAACAACAGGCCGCGCAACACCACCCAAAGGAGACATCCCCTATGACGATTCGCAACCGTAAGCCCCTGATCGCCCTGGTCGTTGCTGCTGGCAGCCTGCTCACCCTTCCGGCCATGGCGCAGTCCGCCCAGCAGCAGGCCGCGCAGGCACAGAACCAGGCCGCGCAGGCCCAGCAGTCTGCGGCACAGGCCGGCCAGGCCGCTGACCAGGCCAGCAACGCAGCGGCCGCAGCGTCGGCGCAGGCCAGCGGTGGCGGTGGCGGTGGCGGCGGCCAGACCTGGGCCAGCATCGATACCGATGGCAACGGCACCATCAGCAAGGCCGAGGCGCAGGTGAACGCGGGCCTGGCCCAGGTGTTCGACCAGGCCGACGCCAACAAGGATGGGGAACTGAGCCCCGATGAATACAAGGCCTACGTGGCGGCCCAGCAGGGCGCCGCGGCCGGTGGCAACGCCGCGCCGGGCCGCTGATCCAACACCGTCGGGACAACCGGTGCATGGGGACCCGGGCGGCTTCGGCCGCCTGGGTTTTTTCTGCGTGCCGGGGGCCTGTATCCTTGTGCGATGAACACTTCCACGCCCGCGCCGTCGCGCGCCATCGGCCTGGTCGGTTTTGACGGTGACGATACGCTGTGGAAGAGCGAGGACTACTACCGCAAGGCCGAGCAGGATTATCTGGACCTGCTGTCGCGCTACATCGACGTGCACGACACCCGCACCGCGCGCCACCTGCTGGAAGTACAGCAGCGCAACCTGGGCGTGTTTGGCTACGGGGTGAAGGGCATGGCGCTGTCGATGATCGAAGCGGCCATCGACATCACCGGCCAGCGCATCGAAGCCAAGGACATCCAGCGCATCCTGGACATTGGCCATGACACCCTGCGCCACCCGGTCGAGCTGATCGACGGCGTGCGCGAATCGGTGGCGGCCATCGCCGAACACTACCCGGTGGTGCTGATCACCAAGGGCGACCTGTTCCACCAGGAAGCGAAGATCGACGTCGCCCGCCTGCATGACCTGTTCCCGCGCATCGAGATCGTGTCCGAGAAGGACCCGCAGACCTACGCCCGCGTGCTGGCCGAATTCGAACTGCCGATCTCGCAGTTCGTGATGGTCGGCAACTCGCTGCGTTCGGATATCGAGCCGGTGGTCACCCTGGGTGGCTGGGGCATCCATACCCCGTACGCGGTCACCTGGGCGCACGAAACCGAGCACGGCGTGGCCGAGGACGAGCCGCGCATGGTCACCGCCGATACCGCCTGGGACTGGCCGGCCGCGCTGGCCGCCATCGAGGCCAAGGCCGCCGCGGCCTGACAGGGCGCAGCGGCTGCGGCAGAATCGGGGCATGAACCTGATCCTGCGCGCGCTGCTGTCGATCCTGCTGTTGGTGCCGGCCACCGTGCTGGCCCAGCAGACCGCCGAACGTTCGGCGGCCTACGAAGTGAACAGCGGCGACAGCTGGCTGGATGCCCAGTTGCAGGACATCAACCATTACGCCGAGCGCTACCCCGACGCCTTCCTGGACGAAGTCTCGCGCTATGCCGACGTGCCGCGCGCCTATGTCAGCGCGCTGTTCACCGCCCATGGCTGGCAGGCCGGCGATATCTACTTCGCCTGCTTCTGGGCCAAGGCCAGCGGCCAGACCTGCCGCGACAGCGTGCGTGCCTTCAGCCAGAATCCGGAAGGCGGTTGGGAAGCGGTGGTCGAGCGCATGCCGGTGAAGCCCACCAATCTGCACGTGCGCGCCGTGCGCCACGCCGTGGTGGCCAGCTTCGAGCACTGGGACCGGCCGATCACCCTTGATGCCACCCTGAAGCGCCAGCTGGGCCGGTAGCGCCGGGCCATGCCCGGCGAGTGCGAACCAAGGTTCGCACCTACCAAAGCAGTCCCCGGCTGCTGCCATGCCCGGCAGTTGCCCGGTAGGTGCGAACCTTGGTTCGCACGCCCCTATCCGTCATGCTGCTGTGCGTCTCGCCGCGGCCGCGCGCTGCGGCGACAATAGGCATTCGCGTTGTTCCCCGTTCCCGTGATCGAGTAACCGATGAGCGCCTCTTTCGTTTCGCCTGATCTGATCCGCCGCCTGTTCGCCCAGGCCATGTCCCGCATGTACCGCACCGAAGTGCCGCTGTACGGCGCGTTGGTGGACCTGGTGGAGCGCATCAACACGCAGGTTCTGGAAGAAGACCCGGCCCTGGCCGCGCAGCTGCAGCGCAACGATGAACGTGCGCGCCTGGACGAAGAGCGCCATGGCGCCATCCGCGTCGGCACGGTGCAGGAACTGGCCACCCTGCGCCGCCTGTTTGCGGTCATGGGCATGTACCCGGTGGGCTACTACGACCTGTCGGTGGCCGGCGTGCCGGTGCATTCCACCGCCTTCCGCCCGCTGACTGCCGCCGCGCTGGCGCAGAACCCGTTCCGCGTGTTCACCTCGCTGCTGCGGCTGGAACTGATCGAAGACGCTACCCTGCGCGCCGAATCCGCGGGCATCCTCGAACGCCGCCGCATCTTCACCGACGGCGCGCTGGCGCTGATCGACCAAGCCGAGCGTGACGGTGGCCTGTCGCAGGCCGATGCCGAACGCTTCGTGGCCGAGGCACTGGAAACCTTCCGCTGGCACGGCGATGCCACCGTGGATCTGCCCACCTACCACGCCCTGCACAACGCGCACCGGCTGGTGGCCGACGTGGTCAGCTTCCGTGGCCCACATATCAACCACCTGACCCCGCGCACGCTGGATATCGATGCCGCGCAGGGCGCGATGATCGAACAGGGCATGGCCGCCAAGGCGGTGATCGAGGGCCCGCCGCGCCGCGCCTGCCCGATCCTGCTGCGGCAGACCAGCTTCAAGGCACTGGAAGAGGCCGTGCATTTCCCGGATGCGGAAGGCGGCGACGCCGGCACCCATACCGCGCGCTTCGGCGAGATCGAACAGCGCGGCCTGGCCCTGACCCCGAAGGGCCGCGCGCTGTACGACCAGCTGCTGGCGCAGGCGCGCGATGCCGGGGGTGCCGGCAGCACCGGCGGCGACTACGGCCAGCGCCTGCAGGCGGTGTTCGCCAGCTTCCCCGACGACCATGACACCCTGCGCCAGGAAGGCCTGGGCTACTACCGTTACCAGCTGACCGAGGCCGGGCGTGCTGCGCCGGAGCGCGTGGCCGATCTACCGGCCGAAGTGCTGGTGGCGGCGGGCCTGGCCACGGCCGACCCGATCGTCTACGAAGATTTCCTGCCGGTCAGTGCCGCGGGCATCTTCCAGTCGAACCTGGGCGGCGAAGAACAGCGCGCCTATGCCGCGCACGCCAACCGCGAGGCCTTCGAGCAGGCGCTGGGCGTGGTGGTGAATGACGAGTTCGAGATCTACGAGCGCCTGCAGGCTGAATCGCTGGCGGCGCTGCGCGGTTGATGCAGAGGTGGGGTCAGAGCCCTTTTCGGCAGAAAAGGGCTCTGACCCCGACCGCAATCAGCCCTTCATCGTGCCGGTATCCAGCCAACGCTGGTGCCACGACAGCGCCTCGGGCAGCAGGTGCGGGGTGTGCTTGCCGTAGCTTTCGCGGCTGGCACGGTCGAAGTAATCCTGCAGCTGCGGACGGAAATCCGGGTGTGCGCAGTTGTCGATCAGTACCTGCGCGCGCTTGCGCGGGGTCAGGCCACGCAGATCGGCCAGGCCCTGTTCGGTCACGATCACCGACACGTCGTGCTCGGTGTGGTCGACATGGCTCACCATCGGGGTGATCGCCGAGATCGTGCCGTTCTTCGCCGTGGACGGGCTCAGGAACGCCGACAGGAAACCGTTGCGCGCGAAATCGCCCGAACCGCCGATGCCGTTCATGATCCGCGTGCCCATCACGTGCGTCGAATTGACGTTGCCGTAGATGTCCACTTCGATCATGCCGTTCATGCCGATGCAGCCCAGGCGGCGCACCAGTTCGGGGTGGTTGGAGATTTCCTGCGTGCGCATGATGATGCGCTCGCGGTAGAAATCGATGTGTTCCTTGAACGTTTCATTGGCCTGCGGGCTGAGTGCGAAGCCGGTGCACGAGGCATAGCTCAGTACGCCGTCGCGCAGCAGGTCCAGCATGCCGTCCTGGATCACTTCGGTGAACGCGGCCAGATCGCGGAAACCGCTCTTGGCCAGGCCGGCCAGCACGGCGTTGGGAATATTGCCCACGCCCGACTGCAGCGGCAGCAGGTTCGGCGGCAGCCGGCCCTTCTTCACTTCATGTTTCAGGAATTCGATCAGGTGGGAGGCGATCTGTTCGCTGGTGGCATCGATCGGGCTGAACGGGCTGTTGCGGTCCGGGCCGTTGGTGCGCACCACGGCCACGATCTTGTCCGGGTCGCAGCGCAGCGCGGTATCGCCAATGCGGTCGTTGGCGTTCACCAGCGGAATTGGCTTGCGGTGCGGCGGCAGGGCGGTGCCGTAGTAGATGTCATGCATGCCATCCACGCCGGCCGGCTGCCACTCGTTCACCTCGACGATCACCTTCTTCGCCAGGTCCAGCCAGGTCTTGTTGTTGCCCACCGAAGTGGACGGCACCAGCGAACCGTCTTCGCGGATGGCCGACACTTCGATCACCGCGGTGTCGATCTCGCCGTAGAAACCGAACCACACGTGCTGGGCCACGTGGCTCAGGTGGATGTCGATGTAATCCAGCTTGCCCTCGTTGATGCGGTTGCGCGCATCCGGGTCGCTCTGGAACGGCATGCGCATGGCGATGCCATCGGCCTTGGCCAGCGCGCCATCCAGCTCCGGCGCGGTGGAGGCGCCGGTCATCAGCTTGATCTGGAAGGGATTGCCCTGGGCGTGCACCGCTTCGATGCGGCGGGCCAGTTCCACGGGAACGGCCTTGGGGTAACCGGAGCCGGTGAAGCCGCTCATGGCCACGGTTTCACCGGGCTGGATCAGCGCGGCTGCGGCCTCGGCAGAGACCACGCGGTCACGAAGACGCGCGTTGGCGATGCGATCAACAGACATGACGACAGTGTTTCTGGGGGGAAAGCTCGATTATCGACCATCCCCCCCGGTACGGGGCGTTCTACCTTCGTGGAATGGCTTTTCCGGGGCCGGGGCTACCATACCCAGCAGTTTTGTTTTGCAGTGCAGCGTGCATTGTCCGCCCGCAGCCCGCACGATGGCCCTGCATCCCGACGTGGGGGAGGGAGCAGAGCCCGCTGGCAGTTCGCTGCAAGCGGGCTTTTTTATTGCCTGGCGCCCAAGCTGAATACGCAGTGCTCCGCGTAGAGTCGAGCTTGCTCGACTGCTCTGGAACGGCCAGTCGAGCAAGCTCGACTCTACGACAAGCCGTTGGCAAAGGGATCCGACCCCGCGAGAATCGGGGCATGACCGTTGCCCCCGCCGAAGTGCCCGCTTCCCTGCAGCCCCTGGTAGATCGCGCCCTGGCGCGCCTGGCCCAGGCCGTGCCCGAGCCCATCGCCGCCGAACGGCTGCCGTTCCTGGCGCAACTGGCCGTGGCCAGCGATTTCGCCCTGGACACCCTGGTGCGCCAACCCGGCCTGCTGGCCCAGCTGGCCGCGCCGGGCTGCCCGCCGGTGCCGGCGCCGGTGCTCGACCCGCTGCAGCCCAGCGACTGGCCGGCGCAGCTGCGGCGTTGGCGCACCGCCATGTCCACCCGGCTGATCTGGCGCGACCTGGCCGGCCTGGACGACGTGCCGCAGACCCTGGCCGGCGCCACCGTGCTGGCCGAGGACTGCCTGCGGCTGGCCCTGCAGGCGCTGCAGCAGGAATTCGCCCAGCGCCACGGCGTGGTGCGCGATGCCGACGGCCAGCCGCTGCAGCTGGTGGTGTTCGGCCTGGGCAAGCTGGGCGGCGGCGAACTCAACTTCAGTTCGGATATCGACCTGGTCTACGCCTACCCGCACGGCGGCGAATCGGACGGTCCGCGCCCGCTGGCCGCCGAGGAGTACTTCGCCCGCCTCGGCCAGCGCCTGGCCAAGCTGCTGGACGACACCACGGTCGATGGCTTCAGCCACCGCGTGGACCTGCGCCTGCGCCCGTTCGGCAGCGCCGGCCGCGTCGCACTGTCCTTCGCTGCCATGGACCAGTATTTCCAGCGCGAAGGCCGCGATTGGGAACGTTACGCCTGGCTGAAGGCGCGCACCGTGGCCGGCGATATCGCCGCCGGCGAGGCGTGGCTGCAGAGCCTGCGCCCGTTCGTGTACCGGCGTTACCTGGATTTCACCGCGCTGGACGGCCTGCGCGAGATGAAGGCGGCGATCACCGCCGAAGTCGCGCGTCGCGAGCTGCACGAAGACATCAAGCGCGGCGCCGGTGGCATCCGCGAAATCGAATTCCTGTGCCAGGCGCTGCAGTTGATCCGCGGCGGCCGCGAACCGGTGCTGCGCGAGCGTCGCCTGCTGGTGGCGCTGCAGGCGCTGGTGAACGCCGGGCAGATTGCCCCGGACGATGGCGCGGCACTGCGCGAGGCCTACCTGTTCCTGCGCCGGCTGGAAAACCGCCTGCAGATGCTGCGCGATGCCCAGACCCACGTGCTGCCCAGCGATCCACTGGATCGCCAGCGCATCGCCACGGGCCTGGGCTACCCGCACTGGGACGCACTGCGCGCCGCGCTGGCCGAACAGCAGCAGCGGGTCAGCACCGAATTCGCTGCGCTGCTGGCGCCGCGCCAGGGCCAGGCCGCGCCCGATGCACTGGCCAGCTACTGGCGCAGCCTGCCCGAGGGCAGCAATGCGGAACTGCTGGCCGACGCCGGTTTCTTCGATGCCAACGGCGCCGACCAGTCGCTGCGCGATTTCGCCCAGAGCACCGGGGTGAAGGCGCTCTCTGACAACGCCCGTGCGCGCCTGGATCGCGTGCTGCCGGCGCTGCTGCATGCCGCCACCCGTTCGCCGCAGCCCGATGCCGCATTGAAGCGCGTGCTGGGCCTGCTGCAGGCGGTCCTGCGCCGCACCAGCTATCTGGCACTGCTGGACGAACAACCCAGCGCGCTGGCACGCCTGGTCGACGTGCTGGCACGCAGCGCGCTGCTGGCCGAACGCCTGGCCGCCTATCCGCTGCTGCTGGACGAACTGCTGGATGTGCGCGTGTCCGGGCCGATGCCTGCCTTCACCGGCATGCTGGCCGAATGCCGGCAGGTGCTGCCGGTGGAAGATCCCGAATCGCAACTGCGCTGGTTGAACGAAACGCGCCTGGCGCTCAGTTTCCGCATGGCCATGGCCACGCTGGATGGCCGCCAGGGCGCGGTGGACAGCACCCGGCAACTGGCCGAACTGGCGCAGGCGGTGGTGATGACCGTGCTGGCCCTGGCCGAGGCTGACATGCACGCCGCCCACGGGCAGGTGCCCGGCGGGCGCTTTGCCATCATCGGCTACGGCAGCCTGGGCGGGCTGGAACTGGGCTTCGGTTCCGATCTGGACCTGGTGTTCCTGCACGACCATCCCGCCGGCGTGGACGCCAGCGATGGCCCGCGCCCGCTGGAACCGGGGCGCTGGTACGCGCGCCTGGCGCAGAAGGTGATGGCGCTGCTGGGTGCGGTCACCGCCGCCGGCCGCCTGTACGACATCGATGTGCGCCTGCGCCCCGACGGCGGCAAGGGTTCACTGGTGTCCTCGCTGGCCAGCTACACCGAATACCAGCGCGAACGCGCGTGGACCTGGGAACACCAGGCCCTGGTGCGTGCGCGCGGCGTGGCCGGCGATGCCAGCCTGCTGGCCGATTTCGAACAGGTGCGCGCACAGACCCTGGGTCGCGTGCGCGACCCGGACACCCTGTATGCCGACGTGCTGAAAATGCGCGGGCGCATGCGCAGCGAACTGGACCGCAGCGATGCCGGCCTCTTCGACCTGAAGCAGGGGCGCGGCGGCGTGGTGGATCTGGAATTCCTGCTGCAGACCGGCGTACTGGCGCGCAGCGCGCAGCAGCCCGCGCTGCTGCAGCCGCGCGACACGCCCTCGCTGATTGATGCACTGGCCGCGGCGGAATTCCTGCCTGCCGCTACCGCGCAGCAACTGCAAGGCGCGCATGCCGCGCTGCTGGATGTCGGCCTGGCCTGCACGCTGGATCGCCGCCCGCGCCTGGCCCCGCCCACGCCTGCGATTGAAGACGCTTGCAGCGTGATTACCGCTGCATGCGTGGCTGCAGGATTGCCGTTCGCGTGATGCGCGCCCGGCCGGGAACCCGCTCTGGGGAATGCGTTCTTGGTAGGTGCCAACCTTGGTTGGCACACGGAGAGCCCGCGGGCCAACCAAGGTTGGCCACTACCGGGTCATGTGGCTGGCCGGGAATGCGCTCTTGGTAGGTGCCAACCTTGGTTGGCACGCACGGAACCCGCGGGCCAACCAAGGTTGGCCACTACCGGGTCATGCGGCCGGCCGGGAACCCGCTCTTGGTAGGTGCCAACCTTGGTTGGCACGCACGGAACCCGCGGGTCAACCAAGGTTGGCCACTACCGGGTCATGTGGCCGACCGGGAATGCGCTCTTGGTAGGTGCCAACCTTGGTTGGCACGCAGAGAACCCGCAGGCCAACCAAGGTTGGCCACTACCGGGTCATGTGGCCGGCCGGGACCCCGCGCTTATCGCAGCTCGCTGCGCAGCGGCGCCATCTTCCACAGCAGCGCGCGGAACGGGGCCAGCAGGCACACGCCGATGGCCAGCTTCACGGCCAGGTCGCCGGCGGCCCAGCTCACCCACGGCAAGGTGGAGCCGGCAAAGGCGATCGACCAGAAAATGGTGGTGTCCACCGTGGCGCTGCAGGTGGTGGCCACCATCGGTGCGCGCCACCAGCTGCCACGGCGCAGGCGGTCGAACACGGTGATGTCCAGCAGCTGCGCCACGATGAACGCCGAGCACGAGGCAATGGCAATGCGCGGGGTGGCCACCCACACCGACAGCACCACCGCCACCAGGAAACCGATCCACGCCACGCGGCGCGCCGGGCCGGGGCCGAAGCGGCGGTTGATCAGGTTGCTGACCAGGAACGCCACCGGGTAGCTGAAGGCACCCCAGGTCAGCCAGTCATTGATGGGGTACTGCACCAGTACGTTGGACAGCAGCACCACCGCGCCCATGGCCAGCACGGCCAGCACCAGGGCGCGCGGGGTCAGGGGAGCAAACACGGGGGCAGGACGCACGGACATGGCGGGCGGGAAGGAAAAAGGAATCGGCCATTATCCCCCCGCACCCACGCAACGCCAAAAACCGCCGTTCAGGCGGCGCGGCAGCCTCGGTACTGCGGGCTTGGTACTGGGTGCTCAATACTGCGTGTTCCAGCCCTGCGATGCCGGCGCCGGTTCGGGAATATGGGTCAGTGGGCGGCCCTGCGCATCACGCGCCATCAGGCCCTTCCGGCCTTCGGACGGGGTGTGGTCGAACTGCACCTGCTGCCCCACATGGAACAACACCGACGGGTCACCCACCTGATTCGGCCAGCGCACCGCGGCGGTGTTGCCCGGTTGCCCCGGCTGCTGCAGCAGCACCTCGCGTTCGCCATCCACGTTGGTGCCGATGGACACCACCTGCATCGGCGGCGGCGCACCGTTGGACGGAGGCGTGGGCGCCTGGCCCGGCGGCGGGTTGCGTGCGGCTTCGTCGGCGGCGGCCATGCTGGCCACCAGGCCGGGCGAGACATCCAGGCGTACCGGCTCCGGCGTGTTTTCCACAATGTGATAAACGCGCCGCGCATCGGCAGGGGCGGTGGCCAGCAGGCCCATGGCCAGTGCCAGGGCGGCGGCAGTGCAGGGCAGGGTACGCATCGTCTGTTCCTCCATGGAGCGAGCGGGCGCGGGGCGGCCCCGCGTGGCCGATCATACCCAATGCCCGTGGCGGCGTTGTGCGGCCGGCACGGGCGCGCCTGGCGTCAGCCCAGCCCCAGCCGGGCCTTCACTTCGGCCGCCACCCGTGCGGTTTCGCGCAGCGGCTCGATGGTCGCGCACTGCCAGTCCAGCCAGCGCGGTTGCAGCCGCCCGCGTTCGCGCAGCTGCTGCTGGAAGCGGGCCAACCGGCCCTGCGCGGTATCGGCCAGCGCCACCGCCACCGGCAGCCGCGTGGCGCAGGCCTCGGACAGCAGGTTCACCGAATCGGGCGACACCACCACCCGCTGTGCCCAGCCCAGCAGCCCGGCGTAGGGGTTCACGCCATCGCCGCCGTCGCCCCAGATCACATGCGGCAGGTCGGCGAAGATGGCACGAAGGGTCTCGGCCAGCGCCGGCGGTGTGCGCCGCGAGGTGGTGGCCAGCAGGCTGCCGCCTTCGCTGCGCAGCTGTTCGGCCAGGGCCTGGAACACGCGCACCATGCCGGCTTCGTCCCACGGCGCCAGCGGCGTCGGCCCGCCCACCAGCAAGGCGGTGCGTGGGCCGGGCAGGGCATTGAAATCGGCGAAGGCGGCGCGGCCCAGGCTCAGCCAGTCATCGTCCACCGGGTTCAGGCTGCCCAGCAGGGTCAGCACATTGCTGCCGCGCAGGGCATCGTGTTCGGGCACCACCAGCAGGTCCCAATGGCGGGCGGCAGTGCGCGGGTCCAGGATCTGCACCACCTTGCTGCCACGTGCACGCAGCACGCGCAGCGCGCCGGCGGCCTGGCGGCCACAGCCGATCGCCAGCGGCGGCGGCTGGGCAGCCAGTGTCGCCAACGCCTCACCGTAACCGCGCACATCCCCGGGCAGGCGGCGCGGCGACAGCCAGCGCCACGGTGCGCGCGGCTGCAATACCAGCGGGCGGTGGGTGCCCAGGCGCAGCGCCGAGGCCAGCGCCACGGCCTGGCGCACATTGCCTGCACGGCCGTCCGTGATCGTCCACGGCGCGCTCGATCGTTTCACCATTGGCATTAATTCGTTTCAGCCCTGCTGGGTGTTGCAACAGTCGCGACACTCTACACTGCGGCTCATTGTTTCGCGCCGCAGCCCCTGCGCTGCTTCGCCCTTTTCCCTGTTGCTGCCCTGGAGATCCACGATGTCCCACGCGCTTGACGCTGCTGCACTGGACCAGCTGTTCCGCACCGCCCGCACCCAGAACGCATTCACCGACAAGGCGGTGGACGACAGCCAGCTGCACGCGCTGTACGAGCTGCTGAAGTGGGGCCCCACCGCCGCCAACGGCAGCCCGGCGCGTTTCGTCTTCGTGAAGTCGGCCGAAGCCAAGGCCAAGCTGGCCCCGGCGCTGTCCGAAGGCAACCATGACAAGACCCTGGCCGCGCCGGTCACCGTCATCGTGGCCTTCGACGAAGATTTCCACGAAAAGCTGCCGTACCTGTTCCCGCACACCGATGCCAAGGCCTGGTTCGACGGCCCGCGTGAAGGCCGCCACGAAGGCGCGTTCCGCAACGGCAGCCTGCAGGGTGCGTACCTGATCCTGGCCGCGCGCGCGCTGGGCCTGGATGCCGGCCCGATGTCCGGCTTCGACAATGCCAAGGTGGACGAAGCGTTCTTCGCCGGCACCAGCATCAAGTCGAATTTCCTGGTCAACCTGGGTTACGGTGACCCCTCGGGCCTGTTCCCCCGTCTGCCGCGTCTGTCGTTCGACGAAGCGGCGCGCATCGCGTAAGTCGCTGTCTCGGTTTCGGCCCAGCCACCTTGGCGGGCCCCTGCTGCACCGTGTACCCACCCTACGATCCGGAGAGTTTCCTGATGAGCGCCACCCGTAAACTGCTGCTGCCGCTGGCCCTGACCCTGGCCATTGCCGCCTGCTCGAAGCCGGCCGACACCGCTGCCCCGGCCGCCGATGCCGCCGCCCCGGCCACCACCGAACAGGCCGCCACCCCGGCTGCCGACGCCGCTGCTGCTGCCCCGGCTGCCGAAGCGATCCAGATCGCCTCGGGCACCTACAAGCTGGACCCGAGCCACACCGACGTGCTGGCCCAGTGGAGCCACTTCGGCTTCTCCAACCCCAGCGCCCACTTCGGCAACGTGGAAGGCACCCTGGTGTACGACGCCGCCGACGTGACCAAGAGCACCGTGGAAGTGAAGCTGCCGCTGAGCGGCCTGAACAGCTTCACCGCCAAGTTCGACGAACACCTGAAGAGCGCCGATTTCTTCGACGCCGCCAAGTTCGCCGATGCCACCTTCAAGAGCACCAAGGTTGAAGCGGCCGGCACCAATAAGCTGACCGTCACCGGCGACCTGACCATCAAGGGCATCACCAAGCCGGTCACCCTGGACGTGACCATCAACGGCGGTGGCGAGCACCCGATGGCCAAGGTGCCGGCGGCGGGCTTCGACGCCACCACCACCCTGAAGCGCAGCGATTTCGGCGTGGGCGCGTACGCCCCGAACGTGAGCGATGAAGTGAAGATCCGCATCACCACCGAAGCCACCGGCGAAAAGCCGGCCGCTTGATGTAACCCGCTCACTCGTCGTGAGAAGGCAGAAGGCCCGCTGAAAAGCGGGCCTTCTTTTTTGGGGTGGGGTAGCGCCGGAAACCGCTCTGGTGGGTGCGGACCGTTGGTCCGCACACTCTGCGGGAAACGCGCGGAAACCTGCTGTGGGCTGGGACTGCGCGGAAACCTGCTTTGGGTCGGGGCTGCGCGGAAACCTGCTTTGGTAGAGTCGACTGTTAGTCGACTGCTCTTCGCGGGATGCCAAAACCCCGCGCTGCGCGCGATAGTCGACTAACAGTCGACTCTACCCCGTCGGCCGTTTCCGGAATCCCGTCGTTCATTCCGTACCCCGTCGGCCGTTTCCGGAATCCCGTCGTTCATTCCGTACCCCGTCGTTCGTTCCGTACCGCGTCGGTAGTTTCCGGAATCCCGTCGGCCGTTTCCGGTACCCCTGCAATCACCGCTGCGCGATCAACCATGCGGCGCATGCGTCGCTGGGGCTCTGCTTGGCCTTCACCGCCATTCCGCTTAGCCGCACGAAGGTCTGCGCGGCCTGCGCTACCACCTGGCGGGCGATCAGGGCGGCCTGCTTGGTGGCGGCCTGCTGCTTGCGCAGCTGCACGATGTGCACCGACGGGCGGCCCACCGGTGCGTACTTCTGGTCGCGGCGCAGTACATCGGCCACCTGGGCCACTTCGAATTCGGCCTGCAGGTAGCGGCGCTCGGCATCCAGCAGTTCGCGCAGCGGCGCGCGCAGGGCGGCGGCGTCGGCGAAGGCGGCCAGGGCGGTATCGCAGGCGGCGTCATCGGCGAAACGGGTACGCAGCTTGTCGATGCCGGCCAGGGTCAGTTTGCCCATGGTGGGCCTCACAGGTGCGGGAAAGGAGCGCGATTGTGGCAGAGATCGTGGCGATGCGTTTCTGTAGAGTCGAGCCGTGCTCGATTCCGTCGAACAGCAGTCGAGCATGGCTCGACTCTACAGAACAGCGGCAGTCGAGCATGGCTCGACTCTACAGAACGGCGATCAATCGCCGTCGGTTTCGTCCGGGTGGGCCTTCCAGTAGCCGGTGGAACGAATCCAGTCGCGCGGTACACCCAGGTGGCCTTCCAGGAACTTGCGCATCATGCGCGCGCGGCGCGATTCGGTGGCGATCCAGTAGAAGGTGTCACCCTCGGGGGCTTCGAAATCGGTGAACTGGTCTTCCAGCAGGGTGCTGGTCGCGGCCGGGAAGCCGTTGCGCTCCAGCCAGTGGATGCGCACGTTTTCGTACTGCGGCAGGTCCTGGCGCTCGTCTTCGTCGCTCACTTCAATCCACGCCTGCACTTCGGCATGCTCGGGCAGCACGTCCAGCCAGCGGGCGATGGCCGGCAGCGCGGTTTCATCGCCAATCAGCACGTAGGCATCGTAGGTGTCGGCCACCACGAACGAGCCGCGCGGGCCGCCGATGGCCAGGGTGTCGCCCGGCTGCGCGCGCTGTGCCCACGGCCCGGCAATGCCCTGGTCGTGCAGCACGAAGTCGATGGCCAGTTCGCCGGTTTCATGGTCCCACCAGCGCGGGGTGTAATCGCGCGCCGGCGAATGTTCCTTGCCCTCGGGGTAGCGCGGGCCCTCGGCGGTCATGGTGGGCAGCACCATCTCGCCGCTGCTGTTGGGGAAGAACAGCTTGATGTGGTCGTCGGCGCCGGGCGAATCGAAGCCGGCCAGGTCGGCACCACCCAGCACCACGCGGCGCATGTGCGGGGTTACGGTTTCGGTGCGCAGCACGGTCAGCTGGCGGAAGCGCACATCCAGGCGCAGTCGCTTGTTTTCATGGTCGGTCATGTCAGTACCTGTAGCGGTAAGGTCGCGCGGGGCGCGCGGCAAAGGGGGAAGACCTGGCGGGCGTCAGTCTGGCTCGGTCGGGGTGATCGGCAGCGGTCCATCGCCCAGCGATCCGTTCAACAACGCAGCGGCGTGCTGCAGGTGGGCGGCCACCTGTTCGGCCTCGCCTTCGCTCCAGCGGCCATGGTGGCGCACCAGCGCCTGCTTGAACTCGCGCAGGGCGGCGGCCAGCGGTGCCGGCAGCGAGGCCTTGGTGATCTCGCGGGCACGGTCGAACGCGCGGCGCTGGGCCAGCCGCACCTGCGGCCGTTGCACCTTCAGTTCGAATTCGCCAGCGGCGGTGATGCGGAACACGCGGCGGCCGTCTTCTTCGTGCGATTCCACCCAGCCGGCCTGCTCGAAGCTGGCCAGCAGCGGGTACATGGTGCCGGCGCTGGGCGTGTAGGCCTGCATGAACAAGCCGCTGATGTGCTGGATCAGCTCGTAGCCGTGGCGCGGCTGTTCGCCAATCAGGGCCAGCACCAGCAGGCGCAGGTCGCCGCGGCTCAGCACGCGCGGCTGGCCATTGCGGCGGGGCACTTCGGGGGACGGGGCCGGGCGGGCCCGCAGGGTAGCGGATCGGCTCATTTCGATATATCGGTAACGAGTGCGCAAACGATATATCGATAAGCCGGACCGGACAAGTCCAGATTCGGGCCAAATCCATGCTGCATTCAGGCCACGGCGGCCCACAACGAGAGAACCCACCGCAAAGCTGCGGTGGGTTCTGGGCGAAGCAGCTGCGGCGCCAGGTGGCGGGCGCCGCAGGGGAAGGGGCTGCCTGCGCGGTGCAGCTTCCCGCCCCGCCCATGGGCAATCCAGAGGCAGTTGCGACATGTTGGCGGTGGTTCATCGCCAGCCGCCAGAACGCCCCTACAACGGCGCAGGCCTTGCCCTACAACGGTCATCGCCAGCGGTAACACTGCGTCCTGCCGATGCACCCAGCGGTGCAGAAGCGACACCGGGGCAGGGGGCCTGCCGCCCGCAGGTGCCTGAAAAACCAGACTGTCCGGCGCCGGGACAGCCCGGGACAGGCCTTGCGGACACAGGCCAAACGCCTCCATACGGCAGCGTAGCGAAGTGACGAAAGCCCTTGGTGCGCTACACTTTGCGGTCTAGAAATCTATACAACAGTCGCGCGCGTGCGTGCGGTAATGGGAGCGCTAATGAACTGGTTGAACGAAGTGCTGAACAACGACACCAATCCTGTTGAAACCCAGGAGTGGATCGAGTCGTTGAAGGCCGTCATTGATGTCGAGGGCCCCGAGCGCGCGCATCAGCTGCTGGAAGGCATGGTGGAACTGACCCGTCGTTCGGGTGCGTACCTGCCGTTCTCTCCCACTACCGAATACGTGAACACCATCGAGCCGCAGCTGGAGGCCAAGAGCCCCGGCAATGCCGAGCTGGAATGGCGCATCCGTTCCATCATCCGCTGGAATGCGATGGCCACCGTGGTGCGCGCCAACCGCAAGCCGGGCGACCTGGGCGGCCACATCGCCTCGTTTGCTTCCGGTGCCACCCTGTACGACGTGGGCTTCAACCACTTCTGGCGCGCCCCCAGCGACAGCCACCCGGGCGACCTGCTGTTCATCCAGGGCCACAGCGCCCCGGGCATCTACGCGCGTTCCTTCCTGGAAGGCCGCATCAGCGAAGAGCAGCTGGACAAGTTCCGCATGGAAGTGGACGGCGGCGGTCTGTCGTCGTACCCGCACCCGTGGCTGATGCCCGATTACTGGCAGACCCCCACCGTGTCGATGGGCCTCGGCCCGCTGGCCGCCATCTACCAGGCGCAGTTCATGCGCTA
Organism: Stenotrophomonas sp. S49; assembly: GCF_016624905.1. Taxonomy (NCBI): domain Bacteria; kingdom Pseudomonadati; phylum Pseudomonadota; class Gammaproteobacteria; order Lysobacterales; family Lysobacteraceae; genus Stenotrophomonas; species Stenotrophomonas sp. S49. Next base: position 26,349 of record NZ_JACVUD010000002.1, read on the forward strand.
CCTGGAAAACCGTGGCCTGATCGAAAAGAGCGACCGCAAGGTGTGGTGCTTCATCGGCGACGGCGAGAGCGACGAGCCGGAAACCCTGGGCGCCATCGCGCTGGCCGGCCGTGAAGGCCTGGACAACCTGATCTTCGTGGTGAACTGCAACCTGCAGCGCCTGGACGGCCCGGTGCGCGGCAACGGCAAGATCATCCAGGAACTGGAAGGCGTGTTCCGTGGCGGCGGCTGGAACGTGATCAAGCTGCTGTGGGGCGGTTACTGGGATGCCCTGCTGGCCAAGGACACCGACGGTGTTCTGAAGAAGCTGATGATGGAAACCGTCGACGGCGAATACCAGAACTGCAAGGCCTTCGGTGGCGCGTATACCCGCGAACACTTCTTCGGCAAGTACCCGGAAACCGCCGCCATGGTGGCCGGTCTTTCCGACGACGACATCTGGCGCCTGAACCGTGGTGGCCACGACCCGCACAAGGTGTACGCCGCCTACCACCAGGCCGTGAACACCAAGGGCATGCCGACCGTCATCCTGGCCAAGACCGTGAAGGGTTACGGCATGGGCAGCGCCGGTGAAGCGCTGAACCCGACCCACCAGACCAAGAAGCTGGACGACGAAGCGGTGCGCCACTTCCGCGACCGCTTCAACATTCCGGTGACCGACGCGCAGCTGGCCGATGGCCAGGTGCCGTTCTACCACCCGGGCCCGGATTCGCCGGAAGTGCAGTACCTGCAGGAACGCCGTGCCGCGCTGGGTGGCTACCTGCCGCAGCGCCGCCGCAAGGCCGAAAAGAGCTTCAACGCACCGAAGCTGGAAACCTACGAGCGCCTGCTGAAGAGCAGCGGCGAGCGCAGCTATTCCACCACCATGGCCTTCGTGCAGAGCCTGAACATCACCCTGCGTGACAAGGAACTGGGCCCGCACATCGTGCCGATCGTGGCCGACGAAGCCCGTACCTTCGGTATGGAAGGCCTGTTCCGCCAGATCGGCATCTACGCGCCGTTCGGCCAGAAGTACAAGCCGGTGGACGCCGACCAGCTGATGTTCTACCGCGAAGACCAGAGCGGCCAGGTGCTGCAGCAGGGTATCAGCGAGCCGGGCGCGATCAGCTCGTGGATGGCCGCCGGTACCAGCTACTCGGTCAGCAACGTGCCGATGCTGCCGTTCTACATCTACTACAGCATGTTCGGCTTCCAGCGCGTGGGCGACATTGCCTGGCAGGCCGCCGACATGCGTACCCGCGGCTTCCTGCTGGGCGGCACCGCCGGCCGCACCACGCTGAACGGTGAAGGCCTGCAGCACGAAGATGGCTTCAGCCATCTGGTGGCCGGTGGCATTCCGAACGTGCGCAGCTACGACCCGACCTTCGGCTTCGAAGTGACGGTGATCCTGCAGCACGGCACCAAGCGCATGATGGAAGACCAGGTAGACGAGTACTACTACCTGACCCTGATGAACGAAAACTACACCCACCCGGAAATGCCGGAAGGTGCAGCCGAAGGCATCGTGAAGGGCATGTACCTGCTGACCGACGCCGGCAAGCCGAAGAAGGGCGACCTGCGCGTGCAGCTGCTGGGTTCGGGCACGATCCTGCGTGAAGTGATTGCCGCCGCCGAGCTGCTGGACAAGGACTTCGGCGTGACCGCCGATATCTGGAGCTGCCCGAGCTTCAACGAACTGCGTCGCGATGGTTTCGACGTGGAACGTGCCAACCGCCTGCACCCGGAAGGTGAGCAGCGCAAGGCCTACGTGACCGAGCTGCTGGACGGCCGCCAGGGCCCGGCGATTGCCGCCACCGACTACGTGCGTGCGTATGCGGACCAGATTCGTGCGTTCGTGCCGATGTCTTATACGGTGCTGGGTACCGATGGCTTCGGCCGTTCGGATACCCGTGCGAACCTGCGTCGCTTCTTCGAGGTTGACCGGTACTACATCGCGCATGCCGCGATTGCGGCGCTGGCGAAGGACGGGAAGATGACGGCGAAGGATGTGGCGCGGGCGATCAAGCAGTACAAGATTGATCCGGAGAAGGCTAACCCTGTTGGGGTTTGATTCCGAGCGATGTAACAGGAAGAAAGCGGCCCTTGTGGCCGCTTTTTTTTGGGGTAGTTACAGTTGACTTGTCTATAGAACTAAAGAAGGTCACTGGCTCCCCGATTTTTGGTAGGTTGTACACATGATTTGCTGACGGGGGAAGGGATGTCCGCTGGAACTAGCTGCACTGATGTCGACTGGGGGTGTGAGCACTTTCCCATGTTGGGGAACGCAGGGCTTTCAATCGTATGCTGCAAAGTTTCCGTAAAGGATATCTCCAAGCTTTCCGCGAGATTGACTGAAACTGTTGTTGATACCTCGTGGATGGCCGCCCTCGATAAAGGTACTCAGCGTGCCTACCAAAAGACAGTTGCGGAAACTGCAGAAATTCTCTGCCAAATATTCAAAGTTGCACCAGGATCTCCGGTGGCCGAAGAATTTGGTGAGCTCATGGTATCGATGGGCTCCGCTCGAGCCCTCAAGTCGCTTCTCGGACACGCAGAGGTTCCGCTCGCGGAACTCTGGAAACCCCAGCGGAAGCAGAACGAAGGATTCGCCTTCCACACAGTATGCGGGAATGGAATGCTGAACTTCGGAGAAGCAAAATACTCTGGGGGCGCGTCGCCGCATGGCTTGGCTATCTCGCAGGTGTCTGATTTCATAGAGGCGGAGAAACACCATAGGGATTACGTCCATTTGTCGAGCATCTGTCCGGGGCCTGCGGCCTTGTTGGTAAATGACGAGTTTGGAGTGATCGCGGCATTCTCTATAAATGGAAAGGACCACGCCAAGATAATGAATAACGCTCTAGCGTCAGCTGTTGAGCTTTCCCAGAAATTTGGCTTGAAGCAGATTTTCTTGGTTGGAGTTTCCAATGACGCCTGACGCTGTTGTGAGAGATCGCCATCCGCTACAAACGCTATCTCGCATTCTTGAGGACCTCCACAATAAAGGGCCGGATTCCCAGGAAAAGCTGGAAACTATAAGTCTCTACAGAGAATTTCACGCTGGGGACTTCGAGAAATTCGAGCAAGACATAGTTGCATCTATGGGGCTGTTCTATAAGTTGCGGCAGCCTGAAAGCCTATATTCATTTCTCATTTCGAGGATGGGTGAGGCGAATAGAGTGGATAGTGGTCATATCCTGACGCCGGTTCAAGCCAGTCTGGTTTCTGCAATAGAAGATCACGACTTGGTCTCTATCTCGGCACCAACAAGTGCCGGAAAGTCCTATTCAATTAGAGATTTTATCTCTAAGGGAGAAGGCGACGCGGTGATAGTCGTGCCATCTCGAGCGCTAATCGCCGAGTACGTGGGCGCGCTTCGAAAGTACTTCTCAGGCGAAAAGGGGGTGATGGTCATGCCCTTCGTTGATTCGGTATTCAAAATAAGAGCTCCGAGAAGAATACTCGTTCTAACTCCGGAGCGTGCAAGGGATATTTTTGATAAATCTCTTGGGCTAAATATAAATGTCTTCTTCTTTGATGAGGCTCAGGTTTCTGACGAGGGCATGAGGGGTGTCGTTTTTGATCATCTTGTAAGGCGAGTCTCAAAAGATTTCCCGCACGCCAAGCTTATTTTTGCCCATCCTTTCGTGGTGAATCCGGATGCTCAATTCAAGAAGCATGGATTTAAAAAGAGAACTTCTTTCGCGAGATCGTATGAGCAGGGAGCCGTCGGAAAAATATTCATACAAAGACATTCGAACGGAAAAGACTATTATTTCAGTCCGTTTGCACCTCGTGGGGAGCTGCTTTCGTCTTGCGTCGAATTTGATGGGAAGTTCTCTGAGTTTGTTCTGAACTCAGGCATGTCAATACTGTCCTACGTGAGCAAGAAGTCCATATACGACGGAAAGTTCATGGGTGAATTTGAGGGCTACGTTGGAACGTTGCCGTCGCTGACGAGTGCGAAAGCTCTCTCGATGATTGACGAAATTAGCAAGCTCGTTGGGGCTGATCAAGTCAATCACCGGTCAAAGATGATTGAGCTTTTGCGTAAAGGAGTGGTGATTCATCATGGATCAGTTCCGCTCGAAGTTAGGTTCATGCTGGAGGACTACATTAGGCTCGGGTTTTGTCGAATATGTTTCGCGACAAGTACTCTTGCACAGGGTGTGAACATGCCGTTTGACGTGGTGTGGCTCAATACGATGTCCATACGCGCGGAAGATAAGGCTAGACGATCGCTTGCTTTCAAGAACCTCATAGGTCGCGCTGGTAGATTGTCAGAGTCTGAAAGTTTCGATTTTGGCTATGTGTACACCAAAAGCCCAAAGGTACTTATAGAACGACTAAGTGAGGAGTACAGGCTTTCCGAAAGGTCCGTCATCGAGTCTATGGATGGAGATGGGGCGGGACAAGACTTGGAGGTCGTGGAGGCAATCAGAGACGCCGATTTTAATGACGAGCTACATATCCCCAACCCTAGAGCTGAGCGTCTGCAGTCTGATCCGTCAATAGCGGCGATGAATACAGTCCTGGATCTCCTGTACATGGAGGGAACACCCGTTAAGCAGGCGCTGCGGGGAAGTGAAAGACGAGCGGAGCGGGTGCAGTTTGAGGCTTCCCTGAGGCTCATCTACGAGGCGTACATGGGAAGATCGCTGTTCGATGGCGAAAACGCCGTATTCAAAGAGGCGATTTTTATACTGATTCAATCGTTCTCAGGAAGGACTTTCAGGGAGATAGTGGGAATGCGCTACAGCTCCATATCTCGGCGCGACGAGAAGGACAAGGTTCACGCAGACTTCTCGCAGCCCGCGACAACGCTTCCAGACTCGACGCTGAAAGCGAAGTTTTCGCTCTACCCTGTGAAAACGCCAAAGGTGCGTGTGAGCTACGACGTCGTGATGTTTGATACCTACGACTACCTTGACAAGGTAATATCGTTCAGCTTGTTTGACGTTTTTGTGGCTGCGGCGCACATTTACCATGATAAAACCAAGGATGGTAGGGCCAGGAAGTTCATCGAGTTGCTTAGATTCGGAACGAACGAGCCAATCAATGTGCTTCTGATGCGATATGGATTTCTTCCTGATCAAATAGAAGATTTGATTCCCCATGTTCTTCGAATAAGTGAAGATGAGATTGTTTTTAAGAAAAGCGTTTCAGATGTCAACCAGAAGCTAAGTGCCGCGGTTGAGTGGTATCTATAAGAGATAGGAGATTCGATGCCTGCTAAGCCGGTAAAGATTGGAGAGCGCATGTTTGCGCGCCAGACGGATGCTTTGGAATTCTTTCGTGTAATGCTCAATTCTTATCGTCGAGGTGAGCGTGTGTCTGACTCTGATGCAGTTGAGTTAAATGCACTTCTTCTTCGGCATATTAACGTGGAGGAAAAGACGGGAGTTGGTATCGATCACTTTTTGGTCGATTCGGATGATTACGGTGGCCAATGTTTCTGGGTTGTTCGTGCCGATTCGACTCGTGTCCAATTTACCTACAGGCGGTGTGTGACGGGCATTTGGTAGCAGTTTTTGTTTGCTTATTGGCTATCATATTTGGTTAACGGGAATTCCTCTGCGTTAGGCGATCTTCGCCCCCATCCCACGTCCGGCACACCGGCCGGGCGACCAAGCGACGGGCGATAAAGAGTAGTTGAGCGTTGATTTGGTCGATTCCGTTTGGCCGGATCCCATCGTCTTCGGACTTTGATTGTCCAGTACTCAAGATGATGTTCTGCACGGATCACCTCTGTAAACGCAATGTATGGCTGCCGCTTCCTCGCAAGCTGGAACCGAAATGAGTCTTGGTGGTGCCGCACAGAATTATCTTCTTGGCCAAAGAGGATTCACTTCGTCATATCTGACTTTATATATTTCCATGAGGTCGTGCGATGAGATCAGCATGTTTTATGTGGAAATGGAAGTGTTTCACGAAAAATTCGGCCGAGTACGGCAGGAATGTGTGGTAATTTTCTCTTGCAGGGGACGATGCTCGCTGGGCCCAGAGCAGAGGCGTCGACCTGTTCAAGTTGCGCTGACAATGCAGGTTTTCTAGTTCTATCAGAATGTTTGGCTACGGCTGCTCAGTTCTGATCTTGAGCGCGAATTGCTAGCTGCGTCATAAAGGTGATAGCCGGATCTTGGTCGTGGTGCATTAGATGGAGCGTATCGCCGCTTCATGTGGCGGCCCATCGTGCCCAGCGTGCCGATCGCGACAGTCATAGGTACCATCACCGTCTCAACGGCCAATAGGCCGCATCAATTGGTTGAGACAGGGGGCGGGGATGAGGTACTGGTGGGTGAACCAGAAGCAGACCTTCGACAAGGCTGTTAAGGCAGGTTATCTGTGGTCGCCTAAGACCAACGTAAAGGGGAACATCAACGCCTCCTACGAGAACATGACTCAAGTGCGGCCGGGTGATGTGGTCTTTGCGTTCGCGAGCACCCGAATCAGGGCTATCGCAGTTGTCAGCGGCGCCCACTACTCGATGGATCGCCCTGAGGAGTTCAAGAAGACGGACGAGGAGTGGCGCAAGGATGGTTGGGCCGTGCCGGTGGACTACCATCTGGTGGACGTCCCGCTGAAGGTGAGCGACTACATGGCCCAGATTGGGCCGCTGCTTCCTGCGAAGTACTCACCTCTAAAGGCTGACGGCAAGGGCAATCAGGCCTACCTGTTCCCAGTTCCCGAGGCGATGGCTGCCAAGCTGCTGGAGCTGCTCGAAGTCGATCTTGATGACCTCGGAGAGTGGCAGGACGAGGGGCCGGTCCAGGACATCGTGAATGACAAGAACATCGACGAAACCGAGAAGCTCCAGCTGATCAAAGCGAGGAAAGGTCAGGGTATCTACCGAAAGAATGTCAGCGACATTGAGAAAGCCTGTCGGGTGACCGGCACCAGCGATGCCAGCTTCCTGATTGCCAGTCACATCAAGCCATGGTCAAAGAGCGAGAACAGCGAGCGCCTTGATGGCCACAACGGCCTCATGCTCGCGCCCCATATCGATCGCTTGTTCGACCGGGGCTACATCTCCTTTGAGGATGATGGTGGCCTAATTCTTAGCAGCCAGTTGCCAGATGCGGTGCGGGTGAAATGGGATGTTGTGCAGAAGACTCCACGCATTCCGTTCTCTGCGGCTCAGGCTCGCTACCTCAACTACCATCGGGATGAGTTGTTGAAGAAGTAGACACGAACGTCCGGCAGGCAGCGCAGGCAAGGGGATTCCTCCGCGGTGGCGGGAAAGCTCAAAGGCAAGGCAGGCCCGGACTTATGGGGGCCACAACTGGTTACTGAGCACATCAGCGCCACCGGTCCCAATCCGGCCGCGTCCGCACCCGCCATTGCTCCCGCAAATCCCGCAAATCCGGAGCCCGCTCCCCCGCATCCCCGACAACCATCACCACCAGTTGCATTGAAGAGTTATCCACCAGCATCACCGCCTGCCCGTCGGCGTGCAGTACGAAGTACCGCTCACTCCCATCCCTCGAGCTCTCCTCCAACCGGACGCCACCCCGCGCCTGAGCAAACGCCTTGGCCTCTTCCCGCATGACCTCGAAGGAGTAATCGGACAGCCTGCGGTAGGCCTTCACCTCCAGCGTCGCCTGGGGAAGGAAGTAGTCCGCGATCACCAGACCCATCACCATGAGCGTGCTGGTTACAACGACGGGCGGCACCCTCATGGGCCGCGCTGCGGAAACCCAGCCGCAGCGCACCAGGCCCATAGTGCAGGCACTACCCACGCACCTGCAGGCAGGCGCTGGCCTGCGCCGTCAGCGCCACGCACGCCAGCATCAGCCCCTCCATCGTGCGGTCGCCCAGGTGCTGCGCGGGTTCTCCGTTCTGTCGCGCGCGCTCTCCGGCCAACAGCATCTCCTGCACCACGCGCAGGCCTGCCAGGGCGCAGTCGGCATCGGCCAAGGCCATGCGCAGCCCGGGCGCGGCCGAGCGCTCCGGCCAGGGCTGGCCATCGGCGGCCGCGCCTCTCTGAATGCGCCGCAGTGTGGCGAGGAAGGCGGTGGAGTCTGCACCGCTGTCCAGTTCAGGCTCGGCATTGGCCGGGTCGGTGGCAGCGTGCAGGGGGCGGAATTCCGATGCGTTCATGGCAGTGCTCCGTACAGGACAGACGGCAGCGCCACCCCAAAAGGTGGCGGACGATGCGTGGCTCGAAAACCGGTGAGTACCAGACCGGCGGGCTCGAAAGCCCCCACGCACCGCCCGCCATGGAACGCGAACGGATTGCCAGCCGACGCCACTCGAAGGTGGCGCCGGCTGACAAGCGTAAACATCTGGTACTTACACGGGTTTTCGACGCCCGTACCACCCTTTTCCGGTGGCACGCAAAGATGTACCCGCACAGATGCCCAATGCCAAGAAACCGCAGTCAACTAGGCCGAAAGTTCTGACGCTTCCAGCATTGTGGCACGGCAGAAAAGCCGCGAAACCCCTTGCAGCACAGTGCTTGCGGCGAAAGTTAAGCTGCCACCGCTACGTCGAACGCGGAGCGCACTTCTCGCAGCAACAGATGCTTAATTGCGACACACCCTCATCTAGCGCCCACGATAAAAACAGGCCAATTGCGTCACTTACTTAACACTGATGCCCAACCCAGGGCGTGGCCAAAGCGCATCATCGCGCTCCAGATCGTAGTCACTGCCAAACGCCAACGCCACCTCGCGCGGCGGCAGGTCGGCGTAGCAGCGGGATACCCAGGCGCGATCAATCAGTATCGGCTGGCGTGAAAAAGCCACGCCAGAAAACCTAAGCCGGCCCTACCCACCTTCGCAGCATCTCCTGGAGCTCATCAGGGCGCTGGTCAGGCGACAGTACATGCACGCCAGTTCGATGGCTGGCGTGGAATGCCACATCCTCAAGCCACGGCGCTCCACCGGCACGTGGCACCAGCAGTAGTGAGCAGTCGGGGCGCTGCCCATTCCAACGCAGCGCATCCTGGTAGACGTGCGCGGAACGCATGGCGTGCAGTACGTTCTTCCGCGAGGTGCGGTACTTGGCATCCAGCACCAGCATCCTCTTGTCTGCTCCAATCTCGGTGGTTACCACAATGTCAGGCTTCAACTGCAGCGAAACGCTGCTCATGCCCGATGTGCTCTTCTCCGCTGTGGGGAAGGTTCGCTGCAACAAGACTTCTACCCGAGTCCCCTCGCATGTGCCCACGTGCCGGACGATATCTACCGTCGCGCTGCGCTTGCACGTCCATGTCAGTCCGGGGAAGAGGGCGCGAACTGCTTGAACGACCTGCACGAAGCACCATCGTTCATAGATCTCCCAGGTAGGACTCAGCCATAGCGATTCGTTTCGATCCGGTCCATCCACGCCCGGGCGAAGCGCTGCCCATCCCAGGCGGTACGCTCTTGCATAGGTGGGGTTGGCGGAGATTGCAGTCAGTCCCGATGCATCGACCTCTGCGCGCGCGACTGCAGCATACGGATCGCGCATTGCCAGGCTGCGCAGTCGTGCGGAGAAAGCATTCAGAAACATCAGCTTTCTCTCCATACGCGTGGCCAGCGGTGTGCGAGCGCCTTCGGCGTCCTCGTGCAGTGCTATCCGCCGAAGGGCCTCTTCCACGTTGCTGCAGCGCAGACGCAACGCAGCCAACGAACGGGCCAGCGCACGGTTCGCGGGGTTGTCCAGGTGCTCGTAGGAGTGCATCACCTCCATGGGAGGTGCGCACGCATCCAACCCTGGCTGCCGTCGGAGAACGGCGCCGGCATCTGGATGACGCATCATCCTTCGCGCTGATGTGGCATCGATGCGCTTCACCTGGTGAAAAGGGGTCCGCCGGCGCTCGTGCCGTAGCCGGGAAAGAGGGCGCTCGGCTACTGCTGTGAAGGCGGCAAGTGCGGCATCAGCATGGCGCCTCAAGCGCGCGTACTGCAGCAACACCGTTGTCAGATCGCCGGTCACGCCGATTCCAGACTGGGCGGCCTCGGTGCCAAGAACCAGTGCAGGATCGAACGCGTAAAGGTCGTCCAACATGCCTTGGAACACGTCGGACCCCAGCTTTCCTTCTTCAGGTGCCACATCCAGATGGTACGTGGCCAGCCGGTGACCGGCCCTATCCACAAGCTCGACACACACCTGGCCCGCATAGAAGCCGGGGCACCACTGCAGCATCGGTCCGCTGCTGGTACTCACCGTATCCAGCAACGCCTCGTCAATATAGAGCAAGGCGTTTGCCGGAACTGCCGGGAATTGATAGACCCCCCGCTCACGAAAGCCGCCGCAGACGGCGCCGGGTACCAAGTGGAATTCGACGCCCGTCTGGTCCAGGCAGATCAGTGCTGTCATCGCATTAGCGCCAGAACCGCGCGCTTCCCTGCTCGCGCAGATCCGCAAAGAGTTCACGTGCCTTGCCAGCAGACTTGCTCAACCCATGGCTTTCCAGCACGCCTGCGACCGCATCAAAGGCATCGCGTAGCCGCTTGGTATCTTCACCACGGAGCTTGGGCAGGATCTTGGCATACACAGAGTGATCCAAGGCTTGGGCCGCAGTGAGAGCGCCCCCTTCCACGCCCGCTTCCACGTAGCCCAGCACATCGGCAATCGTGCGCCAGCCGAAGTGCAGACGAACGGCACGCAGCGGCGTCATGAGTGCGTTCAGTACGGCCTTTACCTGTCCCAGTGCTTCTGCGCCCAGCGCCGAAGAGGTCCAGCCGGGGTAGTCGTTCACCGGTATGTCCCAGAACTCGATCACGGCACTGCGGTCCAGCACCTTGTCACTCAGCCCATGGGTGGTCTCGTCCATGTTCACCGTGCCGATGATGACCAGGTTGGACGGATAGTCGATGTGTCCGGGCACATCGCCAACCTCATCCCCAAGCGCATGCAGCTCAACCGCATCGCCGCTCTCCATGGCCGACAGCAGGGGCGCCAGGTACTGCTCGGGATGGGAGAGATTCATCTCATCCAACAGCACAACGTAGGGACGGTCAGGATCTGCAATCGCACGCAGCAGGAATTCCAGGAAGCCGGTGCGCATGTAGACATCGGTGTCGATCGGATTGACATAGCCAAGCAGGCTGCTCGGGTCATGCCACCCGGGTTGTACGGCAACGATGTGGTACCCGCGCTGCCCAGGATCGGCCTCAGCCACGCCAGCCCACAGTGCCTTGGCATAGCCCAGCGCAAGTTGTGTCTTGCCGGCGCCGCTCAACCCGGTCAATACGGCGAAGTGGCGGCGCGGGTGTCTGCGGTTCCACAGCCCAGCGTGCAACTGCGCAATCAGACTGGGATCGAAGGCCAGATCGGCGGGGAACGATGCAGTGATCTCGCTAAGCGAGGGCAGGTTCGACCAGAGGTCCTCAACTTCATCGACGGGCGAATCGGTCCGGACCTCGTCTGCATCCTTCACTACGGGAGACAGCTCGCCCGGTGTCCAATGGATACGGGACGCCCACGCACGCCCCCGCTGGGTCAGGTGCAGGACCTTCCCGGCATCCAGCTCGGCCAGTTCCATCCCCTTGATCCAGTTGATGAGCACGGTCGGGGCGAAGTTGCTGGTCCAGCCAGGATTGACCTTCTGCAGACGGCTGATCGCCTGCTTCTGCGGAAGGGGGGCCTGGTTGAGCATGTAAAGGAGATTGTCGAAGCCCAGGATCTGGGTGAGCAGCCAGTCGGAGACCTCCTCTGTTTCGCCCGATTCCAGGAAGGCCTCGCCTCGCGGTGTCAGGAACAGATCGTCGCCAGACGAGCGCAACGCGCCCCATTCAGCGATCAACGCGTTCAAGTTCGTACCCAGCGAATTGGTCGCCAGCTTTGGATTCACCGAACGGATATGTTCAAGGAAGTCCGCACGCTTGCGCCCTCCCTTGGCAAACTCCAGCATCGCCAGCACGCTGGCGACTGATCCGTTGATGGCCAGCATGCCCCGCCGGCGGCGGCCAGCGGGTAGCGGGTTGAGCCGAAGGTCGCCAGCAGATTCGCTGGGAAGCTCGGTCGCCTCGCTTCCATTCTCCTGAACGTAGTGAACGTACAGGACCCACGGAAGGGTCATGCGTTCCTCGCGACTACGGAAGACAATGCCAGCGCTATCCAGCCGCTGCAGGATGCGTTGATGCAGCTCCGTGCGGTGGTCGGAGCCAATGCTCAGCCCCAACGCTCTGGCCAGGCTTTTCAGCTTCTGATAGTGCGCAACGGTGGTGAAGTCCTGCGGCCACAGCGAGGCGAAAACACGGTACTGCTTCAGTCTGGGCTTGCGGTCAGTCAGCGCAACGACCAGCGCGCTTACTTCTTCCCACGCCGCGCCCAGCCAGGCGACACGCTCGCTGAAGGAATCGGGCAGTCTGGCTTGTTTGAGTGACCAGAGCTTCTCGGCGATTTCCTTGTTGGCAATGACGGCAGACACATCAATGTGGCCCTGGCCGGTAGCCGCGATGGTCTGGACTTCCCAGAGTTGGTGTTGGAAGTCGCGCCCGACGAACGTGTCGTGGTCAGCGGCCTCCACATGAACAAGCCATTCGGCTACGCGCGAGATCCAGCTATCCAGGCTGTGCCCGTTCCGGTGTAGCTCCAGCGCTCTTGCGCTAGCTTCTCGCAGTCCGGCGTCATTACTCAGATCAAAGGCCATTGCAGCCATCCCCTTGGCAGATCGAACAAAATTCACAAAGAAGCCCGTGCGCGGTCATGCCCGCAGCAGGCGTGCGTACTCGCCATCGAGGTACTCATCAACGGCGTCGTGATCAAGGCTGCCGGCGGCTATGAGTGCCTTCGTTTCAGTCAACGAGACGCACCCGAAGCGCACCCATGCCACCATGTTTCCTCTAAGCAGGAAGCCAATGATGTCACCGCCAGAGCGTAGTGCTGCGTCACCGACATCCACCAGGCAGAGGCTGCCATGGCTGACGAGCAGCACTCTTCGAGCAGGACCCGGCCTGGCCCCGCCAAGAGTGTGACGTGTTGCTCATCTCTAGAACATCAGATTTGTCTGATGTGGTGTCGGGATTAGCCTGACATCCATCCATCAGGCTGTGGCCGGGGCGTGCTGACAGTGGGCGATCAGCCCATCCGCATGGAATGCGATGGGCTCTCCTGGGCGCGTGCATCTTGGCTCTGCTGCTCCTTCTGCATCGCCAGCGCACGTTCCTGGCCGTCAACACGAAGCCCTTCAAGCTGCTGCATGGACTGCTCGACCGGCGTCTGTACCGCCAGCGCTGTGGGCATGGCCGCACGAAGATGGGCCGGGTCAGCTGGGTCGCCCTGGATGGCGAAGACCGTGTGGCCAGCGGGGGCCTGGGGAGTGGCATTGCTGAGGGCGACGTGGTCCACCCGGTGTATGCCCGCCTCTACGGCCTTCACAGTCAGGCTTGCGGCCAGCCTTTCGCTGGTTTCATCGAAGGGGCGGCCTAGCCCGGCGTCGATTTCGGCAACATGCTGCTTGATCTGCTGATGCAGTGCGGCGTTCTCGTGCCTCGCGGGCAGGCCTTGGGCGCTTGCAAGGGAGTCCTCCCGCAGGGGGACCTGTTCGGACGCCAGGGTCACCGGGCTCTTCATGATCGTCCGGTGTGGATCGTCAGGATGGAACGCGTGCGACTTCTGCTGACGCTCGAGGCGGAGTTCCCGTGTTTCATTGAGCCGATCAATGGTCTGTCGATCGGTTTCCTCAATCGTGATCTGCCCCAGTGCACGGGCGACGGGGCTGCTTGCCTTTACGGCTTCACCCGCGCCCACCCGCCATTGGTCTTTTTCCGGCGAGTATTCGTGCATCCGGATCTTGTTGCCAATGTGATTCGGGTCGACACTTGCTTCACTGATGCTGGCCAACGCGCCTGCCCTCAGCAAGCTAGCACTGTAGGCCGCAGCGTCTGTAGGCTCCATGTATTGAGCGACGTTGACCACGGTGTCCTTACCGCGGATGACGCCATACGTAGAGTTGTCCAGCATGCTCTTCCAGATCGCCTGTGTCGCCTCCGTGCCACCCTTTGCATAGGCGGCCTCAAGCAGAAGGCGGGGTGTCCAGCAGTTTGGGTCGAGCTTGTGATCCTTGAACGCATCGTCATGCGCTTGCTGCACGCGTGCTACTGGCAGATTGAGGGCGAGGTCAGGCCGGTTCTCCTCCATCATCTTCTGGCGCTGTTCCAGGTCCCTCAACAGCAGCGTTTGACCGAAGTCGTCCCACTGCCTTTCGCTCAGAACGCGGTTAGCGAAGCCGCTGCCCTTGCCCTGCTGGTCCGCTGCAAACTCCTGGGCATAGCTGTTGGCGGTGGCGCCGGGCATGTTGTCGTTGCGCACCACGCCCAAGGCCAGCTTTCCGTAGCCATCTGACCCTCCATGCTGTGCCAGGTAATTCCAGTAGAGTTCGCGATTTCCAGACTTCGCGTAGGCGGTCAGAACATCAATATCGCGTTGGCTCAGGCCGGGGGCGTCAGTTCTTCCTTGAGCGGCCATTGTCAGGACCTCTTGTACTTGGCAAGGGCGGTGCGCACAGCAGACTCGATGTGCTTCCAGTCTTTCAGGATGACCCGGGGATAGGTTGCAGTGATCGAGATGCTGTCCTCAACATCCACGAAGTAGTGAATGCAGCCGGCTACCCGGCTGTCTTCCGTGTCGGCCAGTCGATCACCGGAGATGGTGAGACCGTCGGGGAAGTGAGCTTCGCTCTCGCACTTGATGAAGGTGGTAAGTTCGCCATCGCCATTTCGAGCAACGTACCAATCCTTCTCCATGCGCAGATTGCGGGGCTGGGGCATCTTCGTTTCCTGCTCCAGTGCCTTCTGGAACGCAGGCATCAATGCTTCGTTGATTGCATAGGGCACCAGGCCGAAGCGCTCTGGCTGGGGTATCCGCAGGTCAAGCCGTTCGGTTGGGTCGTTGCGCAGTACCGATGTCGGCGTCGAGGTCTGCTCCGTGCTGGCATAGCGCTCCAACAAGCCTCTGATGGGGGTGCGATCAATATGCTGCAGGCCAATGACCACAGAGCGCTGGAAGTCTTCCATCGAACGATCCGGGCGGGTGCCCGGTGGGGCGGGGCCCAGGTCGGGCCACAGAACGGTCAGCCCAACGCTGCCATCGAAGTACGGACCGATCTGGTTGTCGTAGTAATTGGCGGGGAACATGAATCGGTGCGGGCCTATCCTGGCCTCCACAGGTTCAGTGGTGTATGTGTGCCCTTTGATCGTGCGGCGCACGGTGGGATCTTCACTCATTTCAGCCTCCTTGCTTTGCGATTCCATGGATGAGGAATTCATACACCCGCCGGCGCCCAGTGCCAGCACTGCCGTGACAGCACAGCGGAAGCTGAAAGCAGCAATCTTCATGGAGTCAATCCATTGCTCATCTGGCTGAGAAATATACGTGCCGTGCGGTTGGCGCGTCGATCACTAGCGACATGATTGATCCTTCAGTGGATTCCGGTTCAAAGGACTTCAGCGATCCATTGCGTTACCCAGGGCGTGGCCAGAGCGCATCGTCGCGCTCCCGATCGTAGTCACTGCCAAACGCAACGCCGCCTCGCGCGGCGGCAGATCGGCGTAGCAGCCCATCAGGAAGGCATCCATGCCAGCATCCTGGTGGTCGATGGCGAACAGGTAGCGGAGCTCGGCATCGAAGGCGGCCAGCCAGGCGGGATCGATCGGTAGCACGGTCATGGTCCAAGAGGGAATTAGTGGGTACCGGGCGGCGATCACCCCATACTCGCCGCACGCCCTCTCACCTCCTGCTGCATCCGCTCTTCCTGCGACTGCTGCTCAAGCTCACGGCCCATCGCACGCTGCTGCGCTTCCTGGCTCACGCTTTCATACCGCTGCAGTGATTGCTCAACGGGCGTCTGCACGGCCTGCGCTGTGGGCATCGAAGAACGCACATGCGAGGGGTCGTTCAGCTCGCCCTGCACCAGAAACACCGTCTGTCCCGCAGGGCTCTGCGCGCTCGCGTTGCTCAGCACTACGTGGTCCACGCGTGACAGATCGCTGTTTTTGGCCAGCACCAGAAGGCTCGCGCTCATGCGCTCGCTGATCGCGTCGAAGCTGCGGCCATGCTTGGCGTCCAGGGCAGCTACTCCATCGCGAATCTGCTCGTAGAGGGGGTAGTCGGGGTGGCCCGGCAACAGCGGGCTGCCTGCATTCTGGGCTTCCTCCGCGGCCTTGCCGGCGTGGCCGTGCACTGCATGGCCGGGGCGTTCCGGTTCCTGTACCACGGCGGGAACGATTGGGCGTTCGCGTTGCTGCCCATCCCTCTGCGGCAGGGCAGGGGACGGGGCCCCATGGGCCGATTGCATGCGCGCCATGTCCTCCACGGTGGTGGTGGAAGTCAGCTCCATGCGGTTGCCCGGGGCGGTGCCGAAGGAGGCGATGGCGCTGTCCGCGCTGGGCGCGTGCGTGCGCGGGTCCGGCATCAGTTCCAGCGTGATGTCGGTCTG
Source organism: Stenotrophomonas sp. S49 (assembly GCF_016624905.1). NCBI lineage: Bacteria > Pseudomonadati > Pseudomonadota > Gammaproteobacteria > Lysobacterales > Lysobacteraceae > Stenotrophomonas > Stenotrophomonas sp. S49. The sequence goes on from NZ_JACVUD010000002.1 coordinate 42,697, forward strand.
CTTTCCAACGGCGGCAAGCTTCTGTTCAACTGCAGCCGTCGTGGCGGCAAGCTGCTCCTCGGTGCGTGTAATGCCGTGCTTTGCGTACAGCGTCTCCACCTGGCCGCGCACGCCCTCAGGCGCGATGTGTACGGTGGCCTTGATCTGCTCGGCCATCCTGCCCATGTCTGCAATGCCGGCGTTCTGGCTCTGCCAGGTGATCTCCAGCTCATCGCCGATATTGCGATTTGCCTGGCTGTCGTAGGCCACGCCCTCGTGGACCCACTGGCCATCCGCATGGCGGCTGTAGCTGCGGCCGTCGCTTGCACGCAGGGTATCGGCGCCGTCCTGCGCCTTGCGGATTGCCTGCGGAACGGACGGGTTCTGCGCGTCGCCGAAATCACTCCAGCGGCCCTGCTCGTGGGCCACCATGTAGCGCGACGCCACCGACGCGGGGGTGTTGGCCGCGTTCTGCGCGATGACGGTGCGCGATTGCTCATCCAGGGCCGGTTCGCGTTCCGGCGGAATGGGCTCGCGCCGGGTGATGGGTGTGCGCCCGTCAACGACTTCCCGTATCTCCAGCTCCCATTGCCGCGAGACGGTATCGCGTACGAACTCCCTTCCGGTCTCGAAGGCGCTGGGTGGCGGCTCTTTCAAGCCACTGGCATTCAGTCGATAGGGATTCTGCGGCGGTGGCAGGTTGGCCAGGCCCAGCTCGTAGGAGGCACGGGCGGCCTGCCAATTCAACTGGCGCTCCAGCGTGCCGGTGGCCACATAGTCGGCTTTGAAGGTGACATCGGCGCCCTGTGCCGTCTGCACGGGCCGCACTTCCACGCCAGTCCCCAGATCGGCGCTCTGCACCTGCTGTTGCTCGGCGCTGCGCAGCCAGCGGCCCTCCGGGTCTGCCGGGCTACGTGTCCAGGTGCGATGCAACGGGTCCTGCTGGATATAGACCCGCTCGATGTCCTTCTGTGCGGCCCACTGTTCACCCAGATGGGCGCCAAGCGCGCCGCCAGCGATGCCCGCAACGACAGCGCCGGGGCCCGACCACGAACCGGATACGACCCCAATGCCCGCACCTGCGGCGAAGCCGCCCAGCGCACCGCCCAGGTTGCGGCCGACGAAATGCGCCGAAGTGGAATCGGCCCCTGCAGTGTTGCCTTGCGAGTTCAGTTCCACCCATTTGTGGCCGGAGGTGGCGAAGTCGTGCGCCATAAGGGCGACGCCGGCAACGCCAAGTGCCTTCATGCCGGGGTTCACCCCGTGGGGTACGGCCTCGGCTACTGCCACGCCCGGAGGCCCGCGCGGTGCGCCCGGCTGCAGCGGCGAATGGGGCAGTGGCTCGGGAAGATCGGCGAACAGACGCGGGCCCGTAGACAGCGCCGAGCGAGCAGCGACCCATTCCGCGCGGGTGGTGGACATCTCGTGCAGGCTTAGGGCGCTGTAGTCGTGCAGGGGCTTTTCGAAGAGGGTCTTGCCCATGGCGTCATAGCCATCGATGGGCTTCAGGTGCAGGCGCACCTGGGCCACGTCAACCGCTTGGCCCGTGTTGGTGGTGGCGTGCTGGGCCAGGGTGCGCTCGAGGGTCTGGTACTCGGCGGCTGACTGGCTGGCGAAGGTGAGCGGGTCTGTACCGAAGGCGCTTATGGGGTAGCCGTTGATGCGGAGTTGAGGGTGTTCGAGGGCGGTGGGTAGCTCGAAGTTGCTGAACCCGCGGTTGGCTGGCGCTCCATCTACGAAGGCGACAAGCGGTTTGCCGGTGCCGATGGCGTTTTCGAGGAACTGGGAACTGCCGGCGTTCCACATGATGTCTCGAAGGGCGCCACCGGAACTATCCTTCATGGGCATCACGCCTTCTGTCTGCAAGAAGGCTTTTAGCTTGGCTTCCATGATGCTGAAATCGGGGTGCTGTGTCGGCAGGTCCTCGATGCTCTGGATGTACTTGCCCCATGCGGTATCGCCAATAATCCCTGCGCGCCCATCAACATCTTCCGCGTAGGCGAGCGCGTTGGAGTAGTTGAGTGCGTTTCCCCTGTCCGTACCAGAGAAGGCAACATAGTCCTTCCCCGCTGGAAGCTGAGGCGGAAGCGCGCTCATCTTTCCTGCGACAAAATCGGCATAGCTGGTTGCACTGTCTGGGCCAGAACCAGGTGCCTTGAGATAGTCGGTAATCCGCTCCACCTGATGGGGCGATAACGGACTTCCATCCGCTCTGTTGGTCGCTCCACCCAAGGTTGTGCGGACAAAATCATCGAAGACGTATCTGCTCACGGCTGCACCGCCCGGGGTTGGCTGCCGGGAACGTATGCATCTGCCAAGACAATCTCGCCATCCTGTGAAAACGGAATTTGCTCGGGTACCAGAATTCCCTGTTGATTGAGAGCGCTGAGAGAAGTCACAACCACATTTCTCTGTGGTTCGACATTGTCATGGCTTCCTACGAACACGGCCACAAGGCCTTCGGCAATGGTGGAAAGAAAGATGAAATCATCATCCGTGTTTCCAATCTTCCGCTTCAATCTAAAGATCGAATCGAATGCCGAGTGGTGAGTGATCTCGAGCTTGTATAGCCACTCGCGGTGACCATCGGTAACCAATGCCGTCTCTTTTCCCAAGATTCCTAAACCGCCTATCCGCTCGCCATTGCGTCGAAATGCGTACTGAAACTCGATGCCTGTTCCGCCTCCCGGCAGAGTTGCGGGAAGCATGCGGGGCTGCGGGATAGACACGCCGCTGCTTTCGTCAATTGCAGAGATCCCGAGCGGCTTGAAATCCATTGGCATAGTCGTTCCTTCAATTCGTATCGTTGGTGTCGCGCAGCTGTTGCGAGGGGCGACATCTTGCTCGGATTACTCCGCAGATCTCGTCGCCAACGAGATGCATGTCCGGCGGTCAGGCGACGCGCTGAATGCGAGCGGGATTACTCCCCAGGCAGACTATACGGTCGTTGCCCCACGCATTTCAGAAGTCGGGTAGCTCGGCCTTCAATACTGCTCTCTCGTTCACATATTCAGCAGGCCGATTCCGTCACGCAGACCGCCTTCACCCGCCCGGGAACCCACTTTTCCGATCTTCACGCCGGGACAGCAGTACGCCATAGGGGGGGGTAGGCATGAACGGAAGGTGCGCCATACCGTCACCGCACTCCTGCCGGCGCCGTAGACCCCGTGGAAGATCGACTGGAACGGCTTGCATCTCGTAGGTAGCTCGGAGCCACAACCAATGGCGCCTGCCGGCAGCCAACATCTTGGTCGTGAGGTAGCCAGCGAAGCTCGTAACGCCATCAGGCCCCGATTGGCGTGATCTCAGGTAGGAGATCACCTCTTGCTTCTGCTGCATTGAAACCGCTCTGCCGTCAGAAGTGTTCTTCGCTCCGTGCAATGTTGCGAGAGCCAAATCGTCGAATATGAAACTGGACATGACGGTCAGCCTCAATCCGCACGAACGGGATTGACTGCTTCAGCCAAGATGATGACGCCTCCATGGTGAGCGGGCGCAATGCCAACGGTAGAAATATCGTTGCAAGCCAGTGCATCGGCCTTGGTGAGCGCAACGTATCGCACGCCATACCTTGAACTGCTGTGGTCCATGTTCGCCAGCACCAACCCCTGTGCAACTGAACACAGGAAGGCGAAGTTGCTGTCCTGGTTGTTCAACGTCTGCTTGAAGCCGAGGATGGACTTCAGAGCCGAGTCGCGACCTAGATCGAGGGCAAAGACGCGTACGCGGCCACTCTCTGTCTCAACCATCTCGTCGCTTCCAAATAGCCCCAATCCCTCAACTCTCTCGGCGTTGAGATAGAAGAGATACTGATACTCGGTGTGGTTCGGATCCTCCGGTGGGCTCGCCGGCAGGATGCGCGGTGCGGTGATGATCACGCCGGAGTGGCGATCGATTGCGCAGCCAGGCTGACGCTCAAATTTCAGCGGCATGATTGATTCTTCAATGGAGTCCGGTTGCAGGCGATGGGATGGGCGGCTGGACCGGCCAGAGTTCCGTAGACACTCATGAGCCGCTTTGCGCGTAGCGCCGTTCAAACTCTACAGGCGCTAGGTCGCCAGCGAAACCATGCCGGCGGATCGGGTTGTAGAACATCTCGATGTAATTGAATGCGTCAGAGTGCGCTTCATCCCGGATCGGATAGATCTGTCGCTTGATTCGCTCCTTCTTCAGTGCACTGAAGAAGCTCTCAGCCACTGCATTGTCGCGGCAGTTGCCTCGCCGGCTCATGCTCGGAACTATGCCGTGTTGCTTCATTAGCGATAGCCAGTCGCTACTAGTGAACTGGCTGCCTTGGTCGGAGTGAATGATCAAGCCCGCAGCAGGCTTCCGCTTCCCTATCGCTGATACGAGTGCCTGCAACACAAGATCCGTGGTCATCTGGGACTGCGTTGCCCAGCCAACCACCTGCCGTGAGTAGAGGTCGACGATCACAGTCAGGAACAGCCAGCCTTCGTACGTGCGGATGTAGGTAATGTCGGTGACCCACACCTTGTTGGGACCAGAGGGTGAGAAGTCACGATTGACGACGTTCTCAGCCAATCCGACTGGCCCGCCTCGATGTCGCGGCTTCCTTCCGTAGCCAATTTCCGCGCGTATGCCGTCTGCCTTCATCAGACGTCGAACCCGGTGGCGACTGCAGCGCTCGCCACTCTCCCGAAGTTCACGCGTGATCTTGCGGTAGCCATAGACCGTGCCGCTCGCCAGCCAGGCGTGCTTGATGAGGCCGCGAAGGCGATCATCTTCACGACGCCGCGGCCTGTCTGGATTGCCCGCCCATGCGTAGTACCCACTGCGGTTAACCCCAAGGACTCGACACATTGCGGTCAGTCTGAATCGCTCCAGATGCTCACGCATGAACGCGTACTTCGCCGTCATCCCTTGGCGAAGTACGCCGCGGCTTTTTTTAGTATGTCGCGCTCCTCGGTCAGGCGTTTGACCTCGGCCTTCAAACGCCGGACCTCGGCTGAATCCTTGGGCGATGGCAGCATCGCCCCCTCGGGTGTGCCCGCCAGGGCCTCGCTTCTGGCCTTCCGGAGCCATTGGTAAAGGCTATGCGAAGAGACTCCCAGCCGTTTGGCAAACTCCGCAACCGCGAAGCCCCGTTCGGTCACCTGCTTGACCGCCTCGGCCTTGAACTCAGCCGTGTACTGCTTGCTCGTCATAGACACCTCTCTCGTTACCATTGATTATGGCTCTGAGTTGTCTACGAAATCCTGGCCGGTCCATTCTGAAGGAAGAATCGATCTCCAATGGAAAGGGCTGAGACGGAGTGAACCTGTTCGCGGAAGCATTCTTCACCGAGGTGTATAAGAGATCGTCAGGCATAGCCCTGGTAGCCATTTGATGCAGCAACGAGGGGCCGCAATGCTTCCACAGGGAAGAACACTTCTCTGCTTGGCCATGACCGTGTGCATGGCATTCGTCGGCGGTTGCCAGGCCGAGTCCGGAGTTCAGGCGGACTCGCATTCAGCGTCGGTCCGGGTGGACCAGGCGCCGCTGGTCAGACCGTTCCCGCTGGTGCTGCCGCGGGGTAAAATCATGTCGTCGAGAAGTACATACTGGAAGCGACTGCTAACTGGCGATTACTTGTTGCCAGCAAGATCGTGAAACATGTTCTCGAATAGGGCTCGAGTATGAAAAATGAAAGCGGACCAAAATCGGGGCAGTTCTACATCCTTCGCGCTGACATGGGCGGTGGTGGGCGGGGGCACGGCGTTGAGGTCGAGAATGAAGATGAAATTCCTTTTCCCGCCAGCCTGAGCATCCCTCCTGAGGCTGGAGGGCTTGCGAACTTGAAAGTGAAGCCACGCCTTCGGCATGAACCCCGGCTGGGGGACATGCCAAAGGATTTGCAGAGCGGCATCACCGACTACTGGCTTGTGTCAGAGCCGCTGAAGCAACTGCTTGCGTCAGTGGATCCTGAGGGTTTTGCATTCGTCGAATGCGAGTTTGTCCTGGAGAGTGGTGCCACAGCTGCGCCGCACTACTTCTGCGAAGTGACGAGGGTGCTTGATGCAGTTGATCTGGCGTCGTCCAAGGTCAAGGTACTGACCGAGGGCTATAGGAATGGCAAGTACTACAGCCTCGCGGGAGGCGCGCGATTGGCGTTTGACGCGAAAGTAGTAGGCGCGGCACACGTGTTCGTAACGCCCTATACCGCTGATGTCTTTTGCGACAGGACTCTGCGTGATGCGCTTCTGGAGGGCGGCTTTGGAATGGAGCCCATGACGCGCGGCGTGCGGCTGATCGACGCTGCGGATATCTGATAGTGCCTGCGTGTGCCGGAAGGGAATCTTATGGCTGCTGGTCAAGTAATACTGCAAAGTCACCATGTTCTGGAGCAGAATCTCTTCAGAGATCATCCGCTGCTGAAACGGCTGGATGAGCTCAAGCTCATTGAGAAAGATTCCTCGGCGAATCGCATCTACTTGCCTGTAGAGGGGGAGCTTGCCGAGGATATTGAATCGTCTCCCCACCGTGGTCGCACAAGAAGTTCGTACACGGACGGTGTTACCAGCTTTCTCGATGACCTGCGCAGGACTGACGATGGTATGGCCGCAATGAGAAAAGAGCCTGCTGCTGCGGCTCGCATTGCGGCACGGGTGACTGAGTTCCAAGAGACATTGAAGCTTGGTCTAATCAATGGAGATGCTCTTGCCACCACGCCAGATGCGTTGACAAAGGATCAAGCCAACGCTCGAAACGTAAGGTTTTTCTCCGACCCGCAAACGTACCGTGCGGAACATGCAGTCCAGCTCAGGATGCTGCGATCAATGGGGCCAGTGGAGTCAGAGTGGGCAGCAGTCACTCACTCAGACGCCAGGATCGGGCGGATCATTGATGAGATCCACAGTAGCCCCAAGAACCTGGTTGCCGGCCCGGGTGAGCGGGACGCGTTTGCACGCGAAGTGGCAGGCAGAATGGAGATGCGTCTGGCGATATCGCAGGCGGAACAGGCGGGGCGCCTAACATTGTCGGATGTGACCCACGCGCGCGTCCGGCACGCCTTAGTGGATGATCTGCCATCCATCGGGCCCGCGCGGGGAGGAATCTATGATCTGACTGCACCATCTCCAGCGCAGTACAAGCCCGTCTCGCAGCGCGGCTTCGTAACCATGGACCTCCTCATCGGCGAAGCCTCCGCCAGCCAACTGGTCCGTTCCGGCGGCCTGCTCGCCTCCGGCGCGGATGCCATCCTCACCACGCGCCGCATATCCGAGCACCTGCAGCAGGGCAACGGCACGGCCGCCCAGTCCGAGTTCAACCACGCGGTTGCACGCAGTGGCGGCGGCTGGCTCGGAGGCATGGCAACCGCCTCCGTCATCGGCACGTCCAGCTTCGTGCCGGCGGCGGTGGTCGCGGCCGATGCGTTGTTCATGAGCAAGGCATTCGACAAGGGTGCCGACCTGCTCGACAACCGTGCGGTGTATCACCAGAAAGACAATGCCGATGTGCAGTGGAAATTTGACGGCAACAACTGGCAGCGCCAGGCCAAGATGGAGAACTCGGTTGCCGGCCCTGGGGTTGCCACCGAGCACAGTGTCGGCGCGAGCTATGAAAAGGCGCGCGAACTGGGTGCGAGAGCCAGCGTCAGCGCAGTGGAGCTGGCACTGAAGGCTGCGTCGGCACCGCAGGATCCCTTCAACCTTCCTGCCCGCAGCGATGAAGGAAAAGGCTTCGGTAACCCGAACTGGCACCGCGATGCCCAGACCCAACAGTGGACCCGCCAGATCAAGACCGATGTCGTCGGTGCGAATGATCGCGGCGTCTACGAAACCCAGACGGCGACACCCGAACGCGCTGCGGAGCTGAACCAGCAGGCCGTGCAGCGCATCGAGGACAACATCGCCCATGGCAAGGCGGCGATCGCGGCAAGTTACCTGGAGAATCGTGCCGCCACGCGTGCAAGCGATTTTGTGCCCGTGGTGCCCGATGCTGTCGAGGCGGCGCGCGCCCGGCCGGACGCCATTCTTGGTTCGGACAACGTGCTCTACCAGCGTGACGAAGCGGGAACATGGTCCCACGAGGGGCGCGTAGCACAGGGCAACATGGCGCTGGAGCTGGAGGCGACGCGCAAGATCCAGCAGCCGTCGATTGAGGTCCTCGACCGTTCCGTTGCTGCGCTTGAGGCACGCCCCGCACCTACGAATGCCGAGATGAACCGGAACGAGGTGCGGCATGGCTATGCCTCTGCTGGCATCTCGCCATCCCCACAGTGGATGGAGGCCATCGAGCTGGCGACGGCGCGTACACGAGTCCAGCACGGCATCACCGGCGCGACGATGCAGCAGCTTGCGCCTGCGGTCGAGGGCAATGCGGGCGAGTCACGGGCGATTACCCACTACCAGGTGGGCGCCGATGGTGTTGCCCATCCGGTGGCGACGACGACCACCGAGGAACTGCAGGCGGCGTGGCGCGAAGTGCGTGCGCGTGCCGCCCAGCAGGCCCCGGTGCCTGATTCGCCCGAGCTGCGCATCGCAGCATTGTCGCCGCGCGAGCAGGAGGCTTATCAGCAGGCACTGCAGGAGGCCAATCGGCAAGGCGCAGCCACGGTGGATGCCGGCCAGGCCGCATTGGCGGCGGCCCAGCAGATTCAACGCGGTGCCTCGGTGGCGACGGACGCTGATGAAGCGCTGGCAGAAGCCCAGCGCGAGCAGGTCCAGCACCGCGTGCCTGTTCCCTCTGAACCCATTGCCGCCACTGCGCCGCGCGTGGCGGTGCGCACGCCTGCCGCCGAGCGCGAGACCCCTGAAATTGCCCGGCGGGAGGAGCAGCGAGAGCTGCGGCGCGAGCCCGAGCCACCGCGCCGTCCTGAGCCGCAGCAGGCCGAAGCGCAGGAGCGCGCGCGGGAGGTGGCTGATGCGCCTGCGGCGCGAACGCTGCCTGAGCCGCCTGCTGATGCGGCCGTCGCTCCGGATGCCGCTCCTCACCACGCACATGCGCAGGAGGCACAGCGGGCCCCGAGCTACGTTGCTCCTCAGCCGAAGCACGCGGTTGTGCCGCCGGTCGTGCCTGAGACTCCACCGGAGGCTACTCGTACGCCGGTTGTTGAGCGGGCGGACATAGCTGAAGCTCTCCCTGCGCAGAACAACGTTGTCGAGCCTGTGGCTGAGCGGTTCGAGAAAGCGTCGCAGTACGAGGACGCTGTCCCATCCACTGCAATCACCGAGGATGGCGCGCTGGCGAAGGCTGAGCCACGAACGGATACCGAGGTCGCCACCCCGCATCCGGCGGGCGCCGCGTTTGGTCCAGCTCAGCCAGGCCATCCTGACCATGCCCTGTATCAGCAGGTCCGCCAGGGCATCGAGGCGCTTGATGCAAAACATGGCCGAAGCTTCGACCACATCAGCGAGCGCATGGCGGCAAGCCTGACTGTGCTGGCCAAGGACAACGACCTGGAGCGGGTGGACCACGTGCTGGTCAGCAATGCCACCGCTGAGCGTCCTACAGGCCATACGTTGTTCCTGGTGCAAGGGGAGCCTGCAGACCCGGCACACCATCGCGCGAGCATGCCCACGGAAGTGGCTGCTCAAACCTCGGTTGAAGAATCGGCGCAACAGTTTGACGCGGTCAGCCGCGAGGCGCAGCAGCGTGCGGCGGCCAACCAGATGGAACAGCAGCTGGAAGACCAGCGCGTGCAGCATGAGATTCAGATACGGGCTGCGAGCGGAGGGGGCTAAGCCATTTGCAGAATCTCACGCGGCTGCTCGCCGCTTATCCCCCCGCTGGCGCCCCCGCATCATGGTCCGCCGGCAACTCAATCGGCGTCGCCGCGCAGATACTGCGCAGGGCCTGCTTCAAGCCTTCCTCCATCGTCGGGTGGTAGAACGGCAGCTCCAGCAGTCGGCTTGCGGTGCAGCCGGTTTCAACGGCCCATGCCAGCAGGTGCGCCAGGTGCTCGCCTGCTGGCGCCACCAAGTCGGCACCAATCAGCGTGCCCTCGGGGGCCGCCGCATACAGGGTCAGGGTGCCCTCGTTGACACCCTCCACGCGCGCGCGGCCCTGGTCATCAAAATCGGCTGTGCCGGTCACGGCGCCCTCGTCCTCGGATTGACCGATGCTGGCAACCGGCGGGTCGGTGAATGTGATGCTCAGCGGAACGTGGCGCTTCACCATGATCTTCGCTGGCATCGCCGCGGCGTTGCGCCCAGCAATGGCGCCATCGCTCGAGGCCTCATGCAGCAGAGGCAGGTCGGCGGCGGCGTCGCCGGCGAGGAACACCGCGCTGTCACCGCAGCGCATCGTCTCGCGGTCGTGGCAGGGCACGCCGTGCTTGTCGAGTGCCAGTTGTGCCTTGTCCAGCGCCACGTCGTCCAGGTTGGGCGGGCGGCCCAGTGCAGCCACAACGTAGTCCACCTGCACGCTGCCATCTGCTGCGTCCTTGCCGCTCCAGCGCACGCGTACGCCTTCATCGCATCGCTGGGGGGCCACGTCCACACCGAGGTGAACCTCCATATCGCGCTTCAGCACCGCCAGTAGTGCATCGTGCACACGCGGGCAGCGCACCTTGGCCAGCGTTGTCTCCTTGCTCAGCAGCGTTACCTGCACGCCCAGCCGGGCCAGAGCCTGGGCGAATTCCAGCCCCAGCGAGCCGGCACCCACCACCGCTACGCGCTTGGGGAGCTGCTTCAGTTCGAACAGGCTCTCGTTGGTCAGCACGCGGTCGCCCAGTGCTTCAAAGGGCGGCGGCAAGGCAGGCGCGGAGCCGGTAGCGATGACGATGGCGCGTGCCTCAATGCGTCGGCCGTCGTGCAGTTCCAGCGTGGTCGGCGCGGCAAACCGCGCACGACCGGTCAACCGCGTAGCAGGGTCCAGTTTTTCGATCTGCTTGCGGGTGAGTGCTGCAAAGCGATCACGCTCCTCACGCACGCGCCGCATCACTGCCACGTCATCAATCGTCATGCCCTCCACGCGGATGCCGAACAGGTCTGAACGGCGCACGCGCTCGGCCTGCCTGGCAGCCGCCAGCAACAGCTTGGAAGGCATGCAACCGACGTTGGCGCAGGTGGTGCCGCTGAAGTGCGGATCGATCAGCAACGTGGAAGCTCCATTACGGCGCGCGGCCCGCTCTGCTGCCAGACCGGCCGTGCCGGCGCCGATCACCGCCACATCACAGTGCAGGGGCGTGCTCATGGGGCCGCCGGCAGCGTAATCGACTTGATGTTGACGAACTCCTTCAGCCCCTCAGGCCCATGTTCACGCCCGTAGCCCGATGCCTTCACCCCGCCGAAGGGCAGGGTGGGGCCGGCCACGTTGAAGCCATTGATGCAGACCATGCCGGTATCGAAGTACGTGGTGGCCAGCTCGCGCGCGCGCTTCACATCGCGGCTGAAGATGCCGCCGCCCAGCCCGTAGCGGCTGTCGTTGGCAATACGCATGGCGTCATCATCGTCCTTGGCCTTGATGATGGCTGCAGCGGGCCCAAACAGTTCGTCCTCATACGCCACCTGGCCCGGCGCCACATCGGCCAGCACCGTGGCCGGGTAGAACCAGCCTGTCCTGGCCGGCACTTCGCCACCCACCACCAGCCGCGCGCCCTGGGCAACGCTCTTGCTGACCTGCTCATGCAGGGTGTCACGCTGGGCCTTGGATACCATCGGGCCGAGCTGGGTCTTGCCGTCATTCGGGTCGCCCATGCGGATCTGCTCGAACTGCTTTGCGTATGCCTCAACAAACGCGTCGTAGTTTTTCTCGGTCACGATGAAGCGCTTGGCATTGACGCAGGTCTGGCCGTTGTTGAACAGGCGCCCCTTCACGCAGGTCTTCACCGCCAGTTCCAGGTCAGCGTCGTCCAGCACCAGATAGGCATCGTTGGAGCCGAGTTCGAGCATGGTCTTCTTCAGTGCCTTACCTGCCTTCTCGGCCACGGTGCGCCCCGCGTTTTCACTGCCGGTAAGGGTTACCGCGCGCACCAGGTCGTGGTCGATGACGGCATCGGACTGGTCGTGGCTGATCAGCAGCACGCCGAACAGCCCCTTGGGCAGGCCGGCTTCCTCGTACAGATCGCGCAGGAACAGGCCGCTGCCGGTGCAGCTTTCGGCATGTTTCAGCAGCACGCCGTTGCCGGCCATCAGGCTGGCAATGGAGTAACGCACCGCCTGGTAGGCCGGGAAATTCCACGGCTGGATGCCGTACACCACGCCGATGGGCGAGTGGGTCACGATGCCTACGCCATTGGCCGAGGGGCGCTCGTCATCGGCCAGCACCGCCGGACCCTGCTCGGCGGTGTACTTGCAGATGGCCACGCACAGATCCACCTCGCTGCGGCTGTCACCGATCAGCTTGCCTACTTCGTTGGTCATCAGCTGGGCGAAGGCTTCCTTCTTCTCTTCCAGCTTGCGGGCAATGGCGGCCACCACCGCGGCGCGTTCTTCCAGACTGCGCAGGCGCCACTGCAGGAAAGCCTCGTGGCAGGCCTTTACGGTGTCCGCTGCCTGCGCGTCGGACATGTAGGCGTAGGTATCCAGCACCTGTTCGGTAAGCGGGTTGATGGTCGTGAGCTGTTGCTTGGTCATGGTCAGGTCCACCTTGTCTTGGGGAAGGGAGGGCGAGGGTAGTAGCGGCGTCAGCCGTAGCGACGGCGATGGCGGTGCAGCGCGCCCTGCAGGTTGTGCAGGGCCTTCAGCATTTCGTCGCGCCAGCCATGGGCGGGCAGCTCGCGCACCGCCGAATGGGCGGCACAGACGAACGGGGTTCCGGCCCAGCGCTCGGCCAATGCGCGGGCCCAGCGATCAAACGCATCAGCGGCACCGGCGCGGGCCTGCAGCGCACGCGGCAGCGTGGGGTGGAACTTCAGGCGCGACTGCGGCAGCCACCTGCCCAGCATGCCGGGCGCTGCCAGCACGTTCAGCGTGTCATCCACGTGGACAATGCCGCTGTGGCGGTGGCGGACCAGCACCGAACCGGCGTGCACGCTGTCATTGGCCGGCACCAGATCCAGGCCGGCGGGAATGGAGAAATCCAGGTCGTCGGCAAAGTCGGCCTGGGTGGCCACGTCCTCGATCACGTGCGGATCCCACGGCAGGTGCGGCGCCCGCTGCAGATGACGGCGGGTGCCGATCAGGCGGGCAGCGGGCAGCAGCCGGTGCAACGGCTCGCAGTGCAGGGTATGGAACGGATGCACGTTGATGATCGCGTCCACCAATGTGCCGCCGGCGGTAAGGCCGAGCAGGGCCTGGCGCTGGGCGTCACTGGGGGTGTAGCTGTCCAGCACCACGAAGCGGCCATTGCTGCGGCGGAGTACGGAAAGCTGCGTACCTACGTCGAGCAGCCCGGCGACCTTGAAGGTGCCGCGCAGGTTCCAGAAATCGGGGGCGAGTTGCTGCATCAGGATCAGATGGCGAGGCTTTGGAAGCCATCGCTGGGGTCTGCTTGGGGGTGTGACTGATCGTGCGCAGGCCGCGATTCCAGCGGCGTGAAAGCGGGTGATGGGGATGTCAGGAGCGGCGGGGGGCTTTGCGGCCGCCGCTCCGTCAGCAGCGTGTTTTCAGGGCGAACGACAGGTAACGGTGACCGGAGCAGCCCGCCGGTTCGGCTCTCAGCTTCCAGGCACAGTGGTGAGATTGCGTGACCTGCCGTGGTTGGGCTCAATGTCGACCTGGAGCCCCATGGCGCGCGCCAACTGCCTCACCTGCGGGTCCAGGCTTCTGGCCATCTCCGCATCGCCCTCGATCATGATCAGCACGCGGTTTTCGCCGGGAAAGCCCGAGATGCCTGTCAACCCAGGAATCGAGCTGAAGATCAGCGGGTTATTCCGTTCCAGTATCCGACTGAACTCCGCTTCCGTGTGCACGTTCCCGGTCTCGAACACCACGCGCGTGCTTCCGCTTTCGGTCTTCACTACCCGGTTGGGCACCGGCTCGGTTCCGGTCAGTTCCACGAAGATGTGCTGATCGGGTGCATGCCGCAACGAAAGGGAGGACAGGCGGTCCGCGAACTCGTTCCTGAGCGCTTCGAACGTGGGATTGAGTTCGCCCTGGATAGCGAGCCGTGTGATGGCGTCATCGATCGAAACGCTGGGGTTTTCAGTGATGTAGTTGCGGGTAACGATCTCCATTTCCGCGTCCAAATCTGCAGCGGCAGCGGAGGTCTGGGCATGGGTTGTTCCGCAGAACAGCGCGAGGGCAGCGGCCCATATCAGTTGTCTTCCTTGCATTTTGAACTCCTTGAAATTCCTGGACTTTGCCGGGGGCTCTTGGCCCCATCCGCGAGGCCAGAGTACCTTCCGGCGCTGGACAGGGGTGTGTTCGAGTTCTCAGGCCGGTTACTTGGAGACCTGGCCTGGTGATGGGTTCCCCGCCGTGGCGGGCGCAGGGTGTGATGCAGGTCCGTTCCATATGGGGTTTCATTGCATTCCGATTGTCCGAAGGCCCAGCCCCGAGTAAAAAGAGGCCGTTGCTGGCCATCTTGCCGGGTGCCCATTGGAAGGGAGAAGCATGTCCAATAGTGATGAACGGGAAGGGCTGTTCGACCTGCAGCTGATCATTGGGCCGACCATCGTTGCTGGCAGCCCATTGCTTCGGCGTCTGGACGTGGCCGGAGCCTTCGATATGAATGCCTCGCAGGATCGGCTCTACCTGCCTGTCGAGGCGGCCGCGGTTGCACGGGCAGTGGGCGCTGTGAGGGACTTGCAGGACATTGTGAAAGTAGCGCTGATCAATGGGGATCTGGTGCTGGCCGTATAGAAGCGAGTTGCAGCGCTACAGGGATGCCAAGGAGGCACGCGATGGAGCCCACAGACAATGGCCTGGCCGAGACGGGAGAGTACTTCCTCTTCGCGCCTGATCTGGAGACGAATCGTCCTTTTCGAGGTGCCGTCTTCGACAATGTGCAGGCGCTGCTTACGCCGCCCCGACTCATCCTGCGTCCGGAGGATGGTGGCTTTCCCGAGTTGCGCGAGACGCCGCGCATCATCTTTGATGCATCTCTAGGGCCCACGCCGCGCGACCTGGAGGGTGGCTTCGATGGCTATTGGCTTGTCTCCGAGCGTCTACGCAATGCCATGTGCGCGGTCGACCCGGAAGCGTTTGCATTTGTGGAGTGTGAGATCCGCATGCCGAACGGCGCGCGGGGACCGCGTTACTTCCTATGCGATGCCGTGCGGGAGTTGGACGCACTCGATGAGGACAGATCCCGGCTGGACATAGAGGTGGACGACGACTTCGTGAATGGAAAGTTCTACTCGATCACCGGTGGGGCGAGCCTGGCGTTCAACAGGAGCGCCCTGAGCGGCGCACACGTGTTCCTTACGCCGTTCAGTACGTTTGTCATCGCCGACCGCCGCTTCGTCGACGCCATCCGGGCGGCGGGGATTCCCAAGGCCACAAGGCTGAGCGGGATCTCCTTCATCGATGCAGCACGCATCTGATCATCGTGGAGCGGGAATGAATGATGATCTGCATGGAATGGAGCCTTCGCGCATGAGTCATCCTGAGTGGTGCGAGTTCGTCCTACTGATGCCGGATGCCAGCCGACGGGGAAGGCGACAGGGTGTGGTGTTTGAGAACCTCCCAGGCCTGCGCACGCTTCTGCTTAGGCGCTCGCCTGGAAATCTGGCAGCCTTGTCCTCTGCAGTCGATGACTGCGAGCTCTCGATCATTCGCTAGGACAGCTCCTCATGACATCGAATATTCCGAAGAAGGGCGAGTACTTCGAGTTGCGGCCAGATGCAAGGCGTCGCGGCAAGGGGCATGGCGTGATTTTTGTGAATGAATCGGAACTCAAGACGCCTCCAAAGTTTCTGCTGCGTCCGGATAGCGGTGGCTTCCCGGCTCTCCGCGAAGTTCCCCGTCTTGTGTACTACGAGAAGGAGGGGTGGCCACCTCAGGATCTTGAGGCAGGCATGAGTGGGTATTGGCTTGTCTCAGCACGGCTTCGACATGTCATGGAGACGGTGGATCCCGCGGCATTTGCGTTCAACGAAACCGATTACCGCTTCGCCGACGGAGCAAGCGGAGATTCGTACTTTCTATGTGACGTTGTAAGAACGTTGGACGCGCTGGACGAAGAGTCATCTCAGTTGAAGATCATTGTCAGCGATGACTACGAAGAGGGTAAGTACTATGGACTTACCGGCGATGTGCGTTTGGCGTTCAAACGGGAGGTCATTGGCGATGCACACGTGTTTCGCCTCCCGTACTACGAAGGTGTGTTCTGTGATCGTGTCTTCAAGGAGGCGGTGGAAGCCGCCGGAATAGTCACCAAGAGCTCTTCAAACGGGGTCTGGTTCCATGACGGGGTGACCGGCTGACATTGGAGGGTTCGTTGAGCAGCGAACGCACGGCTGTTGCCCCAGGGAGCATCGGAACGAAAGCCAGCCAGCTGAAATGTAGTAGTTGCCCTGGGGTTGCCAATGTCTTCTACAGAACGGCCCTGCCAGCATGCGACGCCTGCAGGCAAGATTTGGCTCGCGTTCGTCCCAGCAAAGTAGCTCGAGGATGAAAGAGGTAGACATGAGTAAGGTTGACCCGCCTAAAGGCATGTTCTATGTGCTCAGCCCCGATATCGGCGCGCCTGGTCGGGGGCACGGGGTTGAGTTGGACAATGAGGATGAGATCCCCTGGCCATGAATTCATGGGCGATCCGGCTGGAAGCGGTGGACTGGCTTCGCTGAAGGCGGTTCCCAGGCTTCGGTACGATTGCCTGATCGGTGACATGCCTTCGGATCTGCATGGCGGCTTCAAGGGCTACTGGCTGGTATCGCAGGCGCTTGGATTGAGGGAGCGCGGTCCAATGGGGCGGCTAGGGGCTCGCCGAGCTCTGACGGCAGCCTATTTCAGAGAGGATACGCAGTGTAACTGCGGTGACAGACGTGAGAGACGGAGAATGGCCAATCAGCATGCGTCCAAGAAGGGCGAGTTCTATCTGATCGACCCAGACACCCGGGGAGGCGCACGCGGTCACGGGATCACGCTGAGCAATGCCGATGATGTTCCACTCGCTGAGGCTCTGAGCTTGCCTGCGGGTAGTGGTGGGCTCAAAGCGCTGGCGGTCATGCCGCAATTGCGCTTCGACGTCAGCAAGGGCGAACTGCCTCTCGACCTGCAGGGCGGGCTCAAAGGCTATTGGCTGGTATCTGAGTCGTTGAAGCGGGTGCTTGAATCTGTAGATCCGGACGCGGTTTCCTTCGCTCGCTGCGAGTACGTCCAGGATAGTGATCAGGAGGGAGAGGCGCGCTTTCTCTGCGAGGTGGTGAGGACGCTCGATGCCATTGATGAAGCTGCGTCAGAGGTCAACGTGCGCACCGGCTACCCTGGTGGCAAGTACTACAGCCTCGCAGGCGGGGCGCGTCTTGCGTTCCATAAGGATGTTACCCGTGGATCGCATCTCTTCATGGATCTTCATTCTCGACGAATCTTCTGCGACAGAGTCATGAGGGATGCCCTTGTGGAGAGTGGGTTTGGTGGGTGCGAGCATCCGCGCGGGGTCTGGTTGGAGGATGCAGCTGACTACTGATCTCTGTCGATAGATTGGTTTCTGCTGCCAAGGAAGGGGCGATTTCAATGACAATTCTGCAAAGTCACCATGTTTTTGAGCAAGCTGAGTTTGACAGTCATCCTCTCCTGCAACTATTGGCGCAGGAGGGATTCATTGAGAAGCACGAATCCGCTAACAGAATCGATCAGCCAAGGAATGGGACCTAGAGCGTGTTATGGACGTTGAAGATGGCTGGCGGCATTTCCCAGCAGCAGGATACTGAAGACGACCAAGTGGAGCCCAGCCAATGTCTCAGGTAGGTGCTCGTAGTCCCGGGCCAGACGCCTGAAGGGGTTGACCCAACCCAAGCTGCTTTCGACCACCGAGCGACATGGTAGAAGCACAAAACCCTTCTTCGCTTCCTGCAGCTTCACCACGTGCAGCTGAATGTTCCGCTGAACAGCGCGAGCGTAGCTGCCAAGATCAGCTGTCTGCATGTTGAACTCCTTGACGGTCCTGGCCTTTGCCGGGGGCTGTGGTCCCCACCCGCAAGGCCAGAGTACCTCCCTGCGCTGGGCACGGCTGTATTCGAGTTCTCAGCCCGGTGCCTTGGAGACCTGGCCGGCGATGGGTTCCTCGCCGTGAGGGCGGGTGCAGGGTGTGACGCAGGTCCGTTCCATATGGGGTTTCATTGCATTCCGATTGCCCGAAGGCCCAGCCCCGAGTAAAAAGGGGCCGTTGCCGGCCATCGTGGATGAAGCCGTCCAAACATTGCTGCCGTTGGTTGCCGGCGCACGCGATTTGCCTTGGCACGGAATTGTATGCGAGAAGGCGGAGAAATCGGCGGCGGATGAAGCCGGGGCACCAAGGCGTGTGTACGGCAGAGAATGCTTCGAATCGGGAGATCAGAGTGAAAGAAGTCAACGCGCCGAGGAGTGGCGAGTTCTACCTCGTAACGCCGGATACCAGGGGTGGTGGCCGCGGACGAGGATTAGTGTTGGAGAACAAACAGGACATCCCGCTGGCACGCCACCTCAGTCTGCCGCCCGGAAGCGGGGGGCTCTCGGGCCTGAGGGATGTCCCGTGCCTTCGCTATGACAGTTCGATTGGAGAAATGCCCCGTGATCTTGAGGGAGGATTCAAAGGCTATTGGCTAGTCTCCGAGGCTTTCAAGAATCTACTTGAAAGAGTTGATCCGGAGGGGTTCGAGTTCAAGAAGTGCGCGTTTGTATCTGCGGATTTCTCTGCGGACAATTCATACTTTCTATGTGAAGTCGTTCGCACCTTGGATGCAATTGATCAGGCAGCATCCAACGTGGAAGTGCTCGTGGATGGATATCCAAATGGCAAGTTCTATGACATAGCTGGTGGCGCCAATCTCGCCTTTCGCAAGGACGTCGTAGCTGGATCCCATGTGTTCAGGACTCCGTTCACTGCAGACGTGTACTGCGATCGCGTCATGCGTGACGCGATGATTGAGTCTGGATTTGGAAACACTCCCCTCACGCGTGGAGTGTGGCTGATGGATGCTGCCAGCCTTTGATCGCCCAGCGAGCAATTCCGCACGAGAGTCATTGCGAAGGAGATCGCGAGAATGCAGTCCAATGGAGTGATCCTGCAGAGCCATCATCGCAACAACGTTGGACGCGTTGGATGAAGAGTCATCGCAGTTGAAGATCATTGTCAGCGATGACTATTAGGAGGGTGGCAGGACGAAAGCCAGCCACCTGAAATGTAGTCGTTGCGCTGTTGGATCCCTGGCCCCTGGGCGCTTGCTTGTGCGAGACCGAGCGCCCCATAGTGACAGTACTATGAGGAGGTAAGCTACTCCACCCTTCCGGCAGCGCATTGAATTCTAGGACAAGAGAATGGAACAGATGAGCCTCAATGGTCCCGAACTCGGACTGTACTACCTGTTTGCCCCTGATCTGGAGAGCCGTCGTGCCTTTCGAGGTGCTGAGTTTGACAATGAGCAGGAGTTGCTCACGCCCCCTCGACTCATTGTTCGCCCCGAGAAAGGCGGATTTCCTGCTCTTCGCGAGAAGCCGAGAATCATCTTTGATGCATCCAAAGGTCCCGCGCCCCGTGATCTTGAGGGAGGGTTCAGTGGCTACTGGCTCGTGTCGGAACGCTTGCACCGCGTAATGAATAAGGTGGACCCAGGGGCGTTTGAGTTCGCTGAGTGCGAAGTTCGTCTGCCTGATGGCGCGATTGGTCCTCGCTACTATCTTTGTGATGTGGTTCGCGAACTGGATGCGCTGGACGAGTCTGCTTCAAAGCTTGATATCGAGGTTGACGAAGATTTCGTGAACGGGAAGTTCTATTCCATTGCTGGAGGTGCGAAGCTGACATTTCGGTCGGAAGCTGTGGCTGATGCGCATGTCTTTCTGACGCCTTTCAGTACATTTGTTATTGCTGACCGAACGTTCGTTGACGCGGTGCGTTCTGCGGGTGTCCCCGGGAATTCGTTTGAAAGCGGAATATCATTCATAGACGCTGCAGATATTTGATTGTGTCGGGCTGCAAGGAAGGAGCCTTCAAATGCCTCGGACAGTACCTAGCTTTCAGCAGCACCACGCCATTGAGCACCAAACTCTGGGTAACAGTCGATTGCTAAGGGCGTTGACGAATTCCGGCCGCTTCGACATAGACGCGGATCTGAATCTGATCAATATGCCATCCGACAAAGCCCTTGCCCATGCGTTGGGAGTCTCTCCTCATAGCGGTGGTCCGATAAGAGACTATCGAGTGGGGTTGGATGACTATCTGGCGCGGCTAGAGCAAACCAAGGATGGTCGGGCTGCTATTTCCGGTGACTCCGACGCACTGGATCGCATTGCGGCGAAGGTGCACCGGCTGAGCGATGTTTCACAGATTGGCCTAGTCAATGGTGATCTACGTACGAACACGGCCTTAGGGCAGACCACGGACCAAGCGCGAGCACAGATCCAGCAGTTCTATCGAAAGCCAGATGAATATGCGGCTCGGTACGCTGGACAGCTTGCGGTACACGAACAAGCACCCATCATGTCCAGACAGTGGAGTGCTGTTACTTCGAGCGAGCAGCGAGTTGTCACGACGCTTCAGCATTTCCAAGCATCGGGACAGCCGTTAATTCGTGGTGGGAACATTGAACTCCAGCGAAGTGGCCTATCGGAAGCTATCACTGAAGCACACCGCGCTGGACGACTGCAGATGTCTCCGGGTGGCGTTCTGCTAGTTGAGTCGGCTCTCGGCGAAGAGACCGCGTCGCGCATACGTGTGCCGGTCAGGCAGCAAGGCGGCTTCGTAACCCTCGACCTCCTCATAGGCGAAGCCTCCGCCAGCCAGCTCGTCCGCTCCGGCGGTCTCCTCGCCTCCGGCGTGGACGCCATCCTGACCACCCAACGCATTTCCGAGCACCTGCAGCAGGGCAATGGCACAGCCGCCCAGTCCGAGTTCAACCACACACTCGCACGCAGTGGCGGTGGTTGGATGGGCGGTATGGCCACGGCATCGCTCATCGGAACCTCCAGCTTCGTGCCGGCGGCGGTGGTGGCGGCCGACGCGCTGTTCATGAGCAAGGCCTTCGACAAGGGCGCCGATCTGCTCGACAACCGCGCGGTGTATCAGCAGGAAGACGCGGCGGGTGTGCCTTGGAAGTTCGACGGGCTGAACTGGCAGCGCCAGGCGAAGCTGGAGAATGCCGCCGAACGTTCGCCCAACGCTGTCGAGTTCAGCGTGGGTGCCAGCTATGAAAAGGCGCGTGAGCTGGGTGCCAAGGCCAGCGTGCGTGCGGTCGAGTTGGCACTGGGCAAGGCGCCCGAGCCGCAGAACCCGTTCAACCTTCCCGCTGGCCCGCAGGATGTGAACGGTCTGGACAACCAGAACTGGCAGCGCGATCCGCAGACCGAGCAATGGATCCGACAGGTCAAGACAGACGTGGTGGGGGCCAACGATCGCGGCGTGTACGAAACCCAGATAGCCACCCCGGAACGTGCGGCCGAGTTGAACCGGCAGGCCGTGCAGCGCATCGAAGACAACATCGCGCATGGCAAGGCGGCAATCGCAGCCAGCTACCTGGAAGCGCGCGCGGCAAGCCGCGCCAGTGATTTCGTGCCCTTGGTGCCGGACGCCGTGGACGCGGCGCGCGCCAAGCCCGATGCCATTCTTGGGTCCGACAACACCCTGTATCACCGCGATGCGGCTGGGCAATGGTCGCACCAGGGTGTAGTGGCCCAGGGCAACATGGCGTTGGAGCTGGAGCTGACCCGAACCATCCAGCAGCCATCGCTGGATGCGCTCGAGCGCAGCCTTGCCGAACTGGAGGCCAGGCCGGCACCCACGAATGCGGAGATGAACCGCAACGAGGTCCGGCATAGATACGCTTCGGCCGGCATCACGCCTTCGCCGCAATGGATGGACGCCATCGAGCTGGCAATGGAGCGTACACGCAGCCAGCACGGCATCAATGGGCCCACACTGCAGCAATTGGCGCCCGCGGTGGACGGCGTCGCGGGTGAATCGCGCGCCATCACCCATTACCAGGTGGGCGAAGACGGCGTGGCCCGGCCGGTTGCCACGACAACCACCGAAGAGCTGCAGGCGGCGTGGCGTGAAGTGCGCGAGCGCGCTGGTGAGCAGGCGCCGATACCCGAGTCGCCCGAGCTGCGTATTGCCGCACTGTCGCCGCGCGAACAAGAGGCGTACCAGCAGGCGCTGCAGGAGGCGAATCGGCAGGGCGCGGCTACGGTGGATGCAGGGCAGGTGGCGTCGGCTGCTGCACAGCATGCGCGGCCGGACGATCCCGCACCTGCCGACGCGCGCGACGCCGTCGCCGAAGCACAGCGCGCAGCGGAACGGCATCGCCCGCCCACGCCCGTTGAGCCGACGGCTGCAGCTGCGCCACCGGTGCTGCCGGCTGGCCCAACACGGGAGCGCGATCCCAATGCACTGCTGCCGATGGATGACCCACGCACCTCCCAGCCATCCCGGCAGGTTGAGGAAGCTGCAGAGCTCGAGCGGCGCACCGAAGCGGCGCAGCACCCGGCGGCGCAGGTAGAGGCCGAACGTCCCGCTACCACGCATTCCACGCCGGTGGCTGCCGAGCCGTCGCTGCAGCCGAGCCACGACACTACGCCTGAGTCACTGCCAACGCAGGCCGAGGCAGCGCCTTTCACTGCGCAGCGTGTGCGGGACGAGCCCTCAGAACGCGAGCCCATTGCCCACGCGAGCACTGTGGTCGCAGACCAACTGCCCCTGCCCCCTGCGCCGGACGTGCAGATGGAACCTGCAGCGCCGCTGCAGAACGAACCGGAGGCGACACAGGTTGTGCCAGAGGGAACTGCGGAACAGCCCGCCGTCGATCGCGCCGTAGCGCCTGACGGCGAGCAGCCCGCAGTCAAGCCTGCGCCAGCGCCCGAGGTGGTGCTTGAGGAGGCTGTACCCGAACCTGCGGCACCCGCATCTGCGCCCCAGCCCGGCGCTGTTGAGCCGCTGCAGGGCGCGCCTGAGGACACAACGAACCCCACGCGCCAGGGCCATGCCGACTACTCGCTTTACCAGCAGATCTGCGAGCGCGTGCAGGACCTGGACGCCCGTTACGGCCGCAGCTTTGATGCAACCAGCGAGCGGGTGGCCGCCAGCCTGCTGGTGCTGGCCAAGGACAACGACCTGGAGCGGGTGGACCACGTGCTGGTCAGCAACGCCACCGCGGAGCATCCCGCTGGCCACCGGCTGTTCGTGGTGCAGGGTGATCCGGCCGACCCCGCCCACCGGCGCGCCGACATGCCCACCGAGCAGGCGGTGCAGACACCGGTGGAGGAATCGCTGCAGGCCTTCGATGCGGTCAGCCAGGAGGCGGCGCAGCGTGCAGCGGCCAATCTTGCGCAGCAGCAGCTGGAGGACGAGCGCGTGCAGCAGGACATACAGGTGCGTGCGGCCAGTGCGGGCTAGACCGCTTGCACGGCGCGTGCGCTCAGCTCCCGCCTGGCTCTGGCCTATCAGTCTTCCGCCAGGAACTGCACCTTCACCCGCAACCGCACCGGAACTGCAACGCCATCGATCACCACCGGCTCGAACCGCCACTGGTTGATCGTGCTGAACGCCGCACGATCCACGTCACGCAGGCGGCTGGAGAGCTCCACCAACACATCGGTCACCACACCGGTGGCATCCACATCGGCCGCCACGACTATCGGCAACGGCGGTGCCTGGACACCCTCGGGCAGGCGCGGCAGCGGCGCATACAGCGTGGCGGGGGCGTGTTCCAGCACGAAGCCGGTGTTGTCACCGGGTTCTACAAACACCTCGGTGGTAACAGCGGGCGTTTCGGCGCCGGCCGCAGCAAAAGGCGCGCCACAGGCGAGCGCCGCCAGTGCCAGCGCCAGCATCACAGTGAATCGAGACATCGGGAATCTCCGTTTCCAGTGCCAGCCAGCGTAACGCCTGGCGACACTTTTCCACCGAAAGGAAAACCCCCGAAGCGAACCTCGGGGGCCGTGCATTACACCTGTTCCACCGTCTGCTGGCGTTGCGGCAGCTCCGGCGGGCGTGCGCCTTGGCTCATCACCTCACGCACCTGGTGTTCCTGCTGGTAGAACTGGCCGGCCCGATCCTGCGCATCGCGGCTGTAGTCCTCAAAGACGCCGAACAGGGCGCGCGATTCGTCCGGCAGCAGGTCCAGCGCGGTGATGTGGCGCTTGCCGCCACGCGTGAAGGCCACCGAGGTCACTTCGGCCACGCAGACCGCCACCCGCAGCGGCCCGAAGCGCACGGCGCCCTCGGCCAGCGTGCCGTTGCCGGCGTAGGCATTGCCGGCCACGCGCTTGGCGCGGTGGTAGGTGCCGCGGTAGCTGACCCGGTACACGGTGGACTGGAAGTCCACGCGGTTCCACAGTTTATGCGCCGAAGCCAGCGCGAACTGCGCCGAGGAAATGAAGCCCAGTGCGATCAGACCCATCATGGCTGCGCCGCTGCTGCGCGCGTACAGGAAGGCGAACACCACGCCCACCAGGCCCAGCACCAGGCCGAACAGGCCCAGCGCCAGCAGCGGTCGCTGCGTGTCCGAGTTCCAGGCGGCACTGAACGCTTCGGCCAAGCGCGGTGCGCTCTGGTCGGCGCGCACGCGCGGTTCGGTTTCCAGCAGCAGGTGGCCGTCGAAGGCATCATTGCTGACCTCGTGGTCCTGCGCGTAGTACTGGCTGGGGTAGGGCATGCGCGTCTTCAGGCGCTCCAGCAGGCCGCTGGTCAGATCGGGCATCTGCAGATCCTCGCGCACCAGATGGCGCGCGGCCGAGGCGCTGTAGCCGCCGGTCTGGGCGATGAGCGAAACGGTGAACAACGCGCTGGCGATCAGCGCACTGCCCAGCACCGCGATGGTGGGCAGCACGACGGTGGCCACGGCGAAGGGCGGCGTCGGCACCTGCACCGGCGACAAGGTGATGGCCAGCGGGCCGGCAATGGACACCAGCAGCAGCGCCACCATCGCCCCCCAGCGCGGTGCGGGCACGGTGTTGGGGGCCGCTTCCATGGCGCCGCGGCGGATGGCCGCCAAGGTGGCGAAGGGCTTCAGCAGCAGCACGGCCAGCGCGAAGTACAGGCCGGCCATCCAGGCAAAGGCCGCAGGCTGGGCGAACACCCACGCCAGCGCGAAGCTGACCAGCACACCGGCCAGATACACGGCGCGGCGCAGCTGGGTTTCGGCATGCCAGCGGATGGCCGACGGCGCGTTGATCAGGTGTGGCACCAAGCCGTACAGCATGGACAGCAGCGGATCATCCGGGCGCTGGCGCACGGTGATGCCGTCGTTGATGAGCCCCACCAGGTGGTTGCTGACCGAGCCGGTGCCCGACGGCACCGCAATCTGCCCGGCCTCGCCCGGCAGGACGGTGAAGCGGAAGTAGCGCATGGCCACGCCCATATGCACGCCGCCCAACAGCAGCAGGGTCAGGCCGGTCATGGCACGGCCGACCGAGCCCAGGCCCATGGCGCGTACCTGTTCGGCGTTACTGACGCCCAGCAGCAGCACCAGGCCCATCACCATGGCGAATGCGCCCAGGGTGAGGTGCAGGGTGTTGGGCAGACGCATCGGGTTGACGGTGGCGGCCTGGGACGGCGGCGTGCTGTATTCGGTGCTCATCGGGTTCTCGAACGGGCGCTTGAACGGCATTAGCGGCGGGTTCGGGAGATTCTTGAGATGCAGGCGGGGATATCCAGGCGCTGCTTTAGCAGTGGCGGATCGAACTGCTGCCGGACTGATCGGGTCGGCCGTGCAGGGCGCATGCGCTGCCCTCTGCACGGCCCACGGACGGCTCACGCCATCCGCATCGCTTCCCGCTGCACCTGCTGGGAGCTCTCCACATCCTGCACCTGCCGCTGCGCCAGGGCGTCCAGCTGCCGGTAGCTCTGCTCGGGCGGTGCCTGCACGGCCTGTTCGGCGGACATCGCTACACGCTGGTGGGCCGGGTCATCCAGCGCGCCCTGCACCAGGAACACATTCTGCCCCGCACCCCCTGGCCCGCTGGCCTTGCCGAGTATCACGTGGTCCACCTGGCTGAGGTTGTTCTCCTTGGCCAGCACCGTCAGGCGCGCGGTCAGGCCATCAGGGTCATTGCCCAGCACCGGGCCGTGTTCGGCCTGCAGGCTGGCTACCTGGCCGCGGATCTGCCGGTATACCGGATCGTTGGCGTGATCGAGGCGGTTGGCAGCCAGCTGCGTTTCGAGGCCACCGCGCTCCAGTGGCTCGTTCAGCACTACCTTGGGTGTATCCAAGTGGGTGCGGTAGTTGTCCTCGGGGTGGAAGTGCGTTGCCTTCTCCGCGCGCTCCAGGCGCACGGCACGGGCGTCGTCCAGCGAGGCGATGATCTTCGGGTTGTGCTCGCGCAGTGGAATGCTGCCAGGCACCTGCAGGTACCAGGCCTGTTCCTTTTCCGAATACATGTGATACGAACTGCGCGAGCCGATGACGTTGGGATCGCTGCTGGGCAGCGCCTCGGCCATCAGCGAGACTTCGTACAGGCCAAGCCGGCCGATATAGCCAGTGGCGCCGAGCGGAGACATGGCCAGGTACGCGCTACCCAGCGTGTTGATCGCGCGCTGGGTACCGCCGACATCGTTGTTGAGCATTTCCTTCCAGACTTCCTCGGCCTTGCCCTCGCCGCGTTCCTTGCGCGTGGCTTCCAGCAGAACACGTGGCGTCCAGCAGTTGGGGTCTAGGTGGTGGCGCTTGAAGGCTTCATCGTGCGCCTGCTGCACATCGCGGCCGGGAAGGTTCAAGGCCAGGTCGGGGCGCTTGGCCTCCATCCAGTGCTGGCGACGTTCCAGGTCGCGGTGCAGCAAGGTCTGGCCGAAGGCCTCCCACTCGCGCTCGGTCAGGTTGCGGTTCTGCAGGGCCGGGTTGCGCTCGTGCTGGTCGCGGGCCTGCGACTGCGCGTAGGCATTGGCGACCTGGCCCGGCAGGTTGTCGTTGCGCACCACGCCCAGGGCCAGCAGACCGTAGCCGTCGGACTGTTCCTTGTGTGCCAGGTAGCTCCAGTAGCGCTCGCGGTTACCGCTGTCTGCGTATTCCTTGAGGATCTCCAGATCCTTGCGGGTCAATTCACCCATGTGCCGTTCCTCCTGAACCGTGGTCGGTTACCGCAGCTTGTAGCGGGCCAGCAGGGCGCGTGTGGCGTCCTCGACGGCCTTCCAGTCCTTGAGCAGCACGCGCGGATAGATCGCGCGCACCGACAACCCATCCTGCGGATCGATGAAGGTATGCAGGCAGGTGGCCACCGGCACATCGGGGTCATCCACCAGCGTGGTGCCCTGCACGGTCAGGCCCTCGTTCCCATCCTGCGGCGGGTTGCAGGTGATGAAGGTTGCCAGCGCGCCCTGTGCGTCGCGGGCGATGTACCACTCCTGGTCGGTTTCGGGCGAGCGCACTGGCGGCGCGCCGCGCTGCGCGGCATAGGCCTGGGAAAACTGCGCCATGCGGGTTTCATCAATGGCGTACGGGGTGAGCCCGAAATGCGGCGTGCCGGCGGTGCGCAGGTCCAGCCGACGGCGTGGGTCGTCACGGTTGATCGAGCCGTCCTCGGTGGTCGCTTCGGTGCTGGTCTTGCGTGGCAGCAGCTCGGCGATGGGCACTGCGTCGATGTAGTCCAGCGACAGGCTGATGGCGCGGTGGTGGTCGGACATGCTGCGCGAGGCGCGCGTGCCCGGCGGTGCCGCCTGCAGGTCGGGCCACAGAAGGGTGAGGCCGACGCCGCCGCCCACCGCCGGACCCATCTGGTCGTCGTACAGGTTGGCGGGGAAGGCGTAGCGGTGCGGGCCCAGCGCGGCTTCCACGGGGGCGGTGGTGTAGGTATAGCCGTCCACGGTGTGGAACTGTGCGGTATTGGTCATGGGGGTTTCCCGGTGCTCCGGTTCCTTGGAGGGAGCCTTGCTGCAGGCTGTGCTGCTTGCCAAGGCGATGGCCAGGGCCAACCAGCGGCCCGGCGGTGGCAGGTTCATGCGGCCGTTCCTTGCGGTGTACGAAGCACTATATTGCAGCTTCTGCGGCGTGCGCCACGACGCCTGTCACGCTCCAAGCGGTTTTGGAAGGATGAGGGACGCAGCTGCTCGGTGGCGGCATCCTTTTCCACTGCCCAAGGCAAAGCCGCTGGTGCTTGCTGGCGCTTGGCGCAAGATGGTCTGGACGTGTTTCTCGTGCCTCAGTGTTCGCTGGTTCACACATTCAGCATGCCAATTGCGTCACCACCCCCACCTCCACCTGCCGCTCCACCCACCTGTGCGATCATCCGGCCAGGACCGCAGTACCCAACAAGGCAAAGCAGGCATGGAGCAGGCAACACGCTATACCGTCACCGTATTCCTGGCCGCGCCGGGCACCCCGCTGAAGAGTGGCGGCAGCTCGCCGCGCGGGCAGATGTTCCTGCAGGTGGCCGCCGGTGACGAGGCCCACAGCTACGGCTTCGCGCCACCGCGGCTGTCGCCGGGCGAAACCGCCAGCGGCGTGCAGTACGCACAGGTGCGCCACGACGATGCCGACGAGCACGTGGACCCGTACTACAGCCGCACGCTGGAAATTACCGAGGAGCATTACGGCTGCCTGCGCGATTTTGCCGAGGAACCGGCCGAGTTCGAATTCGACGTGGACCGCCCGGCCACCATCAACCGTTGCAGCGATTTCGTCTGGGCCGCGCTGAACTACGCGCGCCTGCACCCGCTGCCCGCGCCGCTGGATGGTGGCAGCGACCTGGGCGAATTCGCCGTGCTGTTCAACCTGCCGGAAATCCAGTGCATTGCCGCACCGTTCCCGGACAGCGATCTGAACGCCGAGCATCACCACCCGATGCCCGAGCGCGAGGCCGAACTGCATCGCCAGGGGGTACGCCCTGACGATCAACCGCCGCCCACGCCCATTGAAGTGGCCGGCACGCTGCTGGACCCCTCGCACCCCGACCATCGGTTGTTCGCACAGCTGATCCAGAAAGTGGCCGAGCTGGATGCCGCACACGGGCGCACCTTCGATGACACCAGCCAGCGCATCAGCGCCAGCCTGCTGGTGCTGGCCAAGCAGAACAACCTGTCACGCGTGGACCACGTGCTGCTCAGTCGCCCCACCCAGGACAGCCCCGCCGCCGGCAGCATCTTCATCGTGCAGGGCGACCGCAACGACCCAGGGCACCGCCGCGCCAGCATTGCCACCGAAGTGGCGGCGCAGACCGACGTGGCCGATTCGCTGCGGTTGAAGGAGCAGTGATGCGGGCGGTGCGTGCTGTTGTTGCATCTGCGGCGCTTGCCTTGCTGATGGGCTGCGGCAGTGGTTCGTCACCGCAAGCGCCGAAGCTGCTCACCCGCGTCGAGGCCGACGCCCGTAACGTGGTGCCGTTCACCCGCGGCGTGCGGTTGGACAAGGCGGGGCGGATCGTGGATGCGACGTTTGATGCAGCGGAGCCCGATCGGTCCGCCACCCCAACGTTGATCATCGGACTCAGAAGCGAGGGTAAGGAGCCGGCAGAGGCGCACGCAGCGACCGCCGCCATCCAGCGCGACGGACTCAAGGCGCGTGTAGTACTGGAACGGCTGGATACCCCTTCGCCCAAGCCCATTCCGTTGTGGAGAGTTTCCGACGACGGTCGCAGCCAAGTGCAGCTGGCAACGGACATTGTGGGTGAGCGGTTATGGGCCGCGGATGTTGCAGTTAGCACCTTGGCTGAAGCGGGGCTCTACTCCCAGCAGCTGAGCTATGGCGAACTGCAGTGGGCCAGCGCGGGGCTAGGAGAGCGAGGCCGATATCGCCTGCGGATTGATCTACTTGAGGATCGTCCTGATCTGGAAGGACTCCAGATTGATGTGATGGTTGGCTACCAACAACGTGGGAAGTAAACATGAAGAACGACTCTTCTGAACGAATCACCCTGACCGTTCACCTGGCCGCACCGGGTACGCCCTTGGTGGCGTTGGAGAACAATGAGCGGAAGCAGGTTGGCGCCTCCGATGTCGGGCACATGTTCCTGTCAGTTGATCGCGTTGGCTCCGGCGAGCCGCAGCAGAGCTTCGGGTATACGCGAACGCCAATTCCCGGTAACAGTGATCTCGGGAAGGTTGTCGATTACGACCTTCGTACGTATGAGAACCCTCGCTACCAACGCACGATCGAGATTACGCAGGAGCAGTACGACAAGATCGTCGAGTTCGCGAAGGATCCCGCCAAGCATGGCTTCGACGTAAAGAACTACAACCTCGCCTCCAACTCCTGCGTGGATTTCGCCTGGGGCGCCTTGAACCACGCCGGTATCCACGGCAACACCATTTTTGGTGAATTCAAGACGTACGAAGGCACCTTGAAGGTGCTGGACAACATCGGGCCGGTGCAGAGCATCCGGCCGCAGGTGAAAGGCAGTGAGCTGGACCGGGAAGAATGGAAGCCGATGCCCGAGCAGACCAACGCGATACAGCGGTGGTCCACCGATGCCAATGATCCCGCCCGTGCGGGTGCCTTGGCGTGGACCGGTACGCCCGCAGATCCCAGCCACGCCGATAACCCTCGCCTGAATCAGATTCACGAGCGCGTCGTTGCGATGAATGCCTTCGGCGCAGACAGCGCCAACGTCAGCGCCAGCCTGCTCGCGCTGTCCAAGGAGCAGCAGTTCGCCCGCGTGGACGACGTGCTGCTCGGCGAGCGCCGCGGCGACGTAGCGCCCAACCTGTTCATCGTGCAGGGCGATCGCGCCGATCCAGCGCACCTGCGCGCCAGCCTGCCGGCGGATGTGGCGGCGCAGACCCCGGTGGCGGCTTCGTTCGAGCGCATCGAACAGCTTGCCCAGGCCCAGCCGCAGCGCGACGCACAGCGCGTGCAGGAGGACCAGCAGCTGCAGCAGTCGCAAGGCCCGCGCATGGCCTGAGGCCTCCGACCGGCCGCACCCGGCCCATGCCCCAGCCCCACCTGCTACCATTGGCCTGCTAACCCAGCCAGCCCACCCTGCGCAGACAGATGCGGGGCGGGCCGTCGCAGTACGGCCCAGCGAGCCAGGACACCCTCCCGTGCCCTTTCAAGGATGCTCGCATGAACCGTTTGTCGCTTTTCCGCTCGGCCGCACTGGCCGTGGCCATCTCGCTCAGCGTGGGCGCGCCGTCGGCCTTCGCCGATAACGCCGCCGCCGCCACCCGCACCACCACCGCCGTGCAGCGCCAGGCCGTTGCCCAGGGCCTGTACGAGCTGGCCTACAGCCCCAGCCAGAAGGCCGTGTTCGTCGCCTCGTCCGGTGGCTTCGGCGACAACGCCGGCCCGTCGCAGGTGCTGCGCCTGGACCCGACCACGCTGGCCGTGCAGACCCGCATTCCGCTGGAGCGCAAGGCCTTCGGTGTGGTGCTGGACGATGCCCACAACCGCCTGTACGTGGGCAACACCGTGGACACCTCGGTGACCGTGGTCGACACCGCGCAGAACAAGGCCATCGGCACCGTGCAGCTGATGGAAAAGAAGGTGGGCAAGGACGGCAAGGCCGGCTACACCCACGACCTGCGCGAGCTGGTGGTCGACAGCGCGGCCAACCGCCTGTACGTCACCGGTCATTCCGGCGAAGGCAGCGTGCTGTTCGTGGTTGATACCACCACACTGAAGCTGATCGACACCATTCCGGGCCTGGGCAAGGCCAAGGCCCCCGGCCTGGCGCTGGATGCAGCCAACAAGCGCGTGTACACCAGCAACCTGCTGGCCGATCTGGTGGTGGTGGGCACCGATTCGAAGAAGGTGGTGGCCGAGCACAAGATCGCCGCCGAGCAGCCGATGAACATCGCGGTGGACCCGGACGGCAAGCGCCTGTTCGTGACCGACCAGGGTTCGGAGATGATCCGTAACTACATGACCAAGAGCAGCGAGGGCTTCACCAGCAAGCACCCGGGCCAGCGCGTGCTGGTGCTTGACCGCAGCACCGGCAAGGAACTGGCCAGCATCCCCACCGATGCCGGCCCGCTCGGCATCCTGCTGGATGCACCGCGCAAGCGCCTGTACGTCACCAACCGCGATGGCGGTACGGTCACCGCCTTCGACAGCAACAGCTACCAGAAGGTCGCCACGTACGACGTGCCCACCCACCCGAACAGCCTGGCGCTGGATGCGAAGAACAACGTGCTGTACGTCAGCATCAAGAATGGCGAAAAGGATGCCAAGGGCAGCGAAGAAAGCGTCGCCCGCATCCAGCTGTAACGCAGTAGCGCCAGGCCATGCCTGGCGAGCGGAGATGGGGTAGCGCCAGGCCATGCCTGGCGAGAGAAGATGGGGTAGCGCCAGGCCATGCCTGGCGGCTTTCCGCAGGAAAGGCAGGGTGCAGACCCTGCCTTTTTCCTTTCCGGCCCACGGGAAAACCGTGGCCCAGGTCATCTTTCAGATTTGCCTTACAGGCGTGTTCACAAGCCTGTGCGAAGATTCGGCCATCGGCCTGGCCACACGCTGGCACGGCCCTGATGGAATGCCGATCTGACCCATGGACGCCGTGATGCACATCGCCCCCGTGCCGCCCCTGCGCACCGTCGCACTGGCCATAGCCCTGCACATGCTGCTTGGCTGCGCTGCCCAGCCACCACCGCCCCCGCCGAAGGTTCTGACCGCAGAGGAAGCCGCTGCGCGCACGGTAGTTCCGCTGACCCGCCCGATTGCGTTGGACAAGGCGGGGCCGATTGTGGATCTGGAGTTTGAGCTGCCGCCGGCTGGAGCAGATCTGACTGCCGAAGTCTGGATTGGCGTGCGTGTTGTTGGAGACGCGGAAGCCGTTTCAAGCGCGGAGAGTTTGCTCAACGGTAAAAAGCTGTTGGCGAAAGTGCGCCTGTTCGGTAAGCATGAAGACGTAGAGGAATTGCTGCCACTGACGCGCTATGACACCGTCATTCGTCGGGATGTACCGTTGGACTCGGAGGGCTTTGTGCCACAGGCAGTCGCGATGAGCCCCGCAACGTGGCCGCTGGAATCAGCCGGGCTTATCTCCCCGACGTCCCGCTACAGGCCACTTAGCCTGGCCTTCCTGTCAAATGCAAAGCCTGGCAGATACAGACTATCTATCGAGCTGCTTGAAGACCGATCCGACCTGAAGAACTTGAACGTTGAACTGCTCATTGGCTACATGGCGAGGTCAAAGTAATGGACAAGGACGTACGGCATACGCTGACCCTCTATGTTGCTGCACCAGGAACGCCGCTGACCGGCAGCACGCAGCGGTCGCTTTCAGGTCACGTGTACATGGAGACCGCAGCGGGGGATGATCGGATAAGCCATGGCTTCCAGCCGGGAGGGGCGCCTGTCGGGTATCAGCGCCAGTGGCACGACGTCGCGGTCCCAGGGACCATCGTTGAGACTGACACTAGACAGTACCAAGATCCCTATTATTCCCGCACCATCGAAATCAGCAAAGATCAGTTTGATCGGATCCGTGAGTTCGCCAAAGATCCGGAGAAGTACGGATTCTCCAAGAACTACGAGACGTTCACAAACAGCTGCACCGACTTCGTCTGGGCCTCTCTGAAGCACGCGGGAATCCATGATTCCAAGGTTCTTGGTGTTATTGATTTCGAAGGTGACATCAAGCCGGTTTACAACGTCAAACCCATCCAGATGATCAAACCGCCGTTCCCGGACAGCGATCTGAACAAGGAGCATTTCAACGAGATGCCCACGCAGAACTGGCGCGAGAAGATCTTTTCTGAGAACGACGCGCCCACGCTGTCACCCGAGCGCGCGCTGGCAGCTGCAGGCGCGGATGTCAGCCATCGCAACGATCCTATGCTGGCGCAGATCAATCAAGGCGTAGCCGCGCTGGACGCACAGAACGGCCGCACGTTCGACGCCACGAGCGAGAACATCAGCGCCAGCTTGTACGCCCTGGCCAAGGCCAATGGCCTGACCCACGTCGATCATGTGCTGTTGAGCAACCGCACGGCGCTGGCCGATGCCGCACAGAACATCTTCGTCGTCCAAGGTGAACCGGGTGACCCCGCACATCTGCGCGCGAGCATGGCAACCGCGGTAGCTGCACAGACACCCGCGGAAACGTCGTTCGAGCGAGCCCAGGAGCTGTCGCAAGCCGCGCAGGCACGCTCGCAGGTCGAGGTGCAGCAGCGCCAGGTGCAGGAACAGTCCGGGCCGCGCATGGTGTAGCGCAGCCCCGATACCACTACCCCAGGTTCGCCTATGCCAGAAGGCCGGATGGTGTCTGGAAGTCCGCAACACTTTCCAGCCATCGGGTAAACAACGCCTCAGCCCAAACGCTGCCCCGGGTTCTGCTGCTGCTCCTGCTCACGCCTCTGCTGTTCCGGCTGCAAACCCACGGCCGGCTGCTGCGGGGCAATGCCCAGCTTCTGCAGCGACTGCTCGGCCGGCACCTGGGCCGCTTCGGCGGTGGGCAGCATGGCGCGCAGATGGGCCGGGTTGGCCGGGTCGCCCTGCACCACGAAGATGTTGTGCCCGGCCGGGTGCTGGGCCGTGGCATTGCTCACCACCACGTGGTCGGCGCGCTCCAGGCCCTGTTCGCGGGCCTTCACGGTCAGGCTGGCTGTCAGGTTTTCACTGGTGGTGTCGAAGCTGCGGCCATGCTTTTCGTCCAGCGCGGCCACGCCCTGGCGGATCTGCTGGTGAAGGGTGTAATCGGGGTGGTCGGGGGTCATGGGGGCCTCCGTGTGGCCGCATCTGGATCTGGGGTGGCAGTGTAGAACGCCCATGGCTGCGTGGGTAACCGATTTGTTGCTAGCCTGTATGCCTGCGGTGCAGGGGATGGCGCGCGCAGGTTTACCAGGATGCTTCGGGGAGAACGGCACGATGGACGTGCACACATTCAGGCGCTGGCTGCTGGGCATGGGGATGCTCGCACTGGCCGGTTCGGGGCATGCGCAGGCGATGCCGGCCGAGGGCGATGACCCCAGTTGTCCGGCACAGGAGTTCGCGCAGTTCCTGCGCCATTTCACCGATCCAGCCGATGACCGGGTGCGCATGCGCTACACCACCGATCCGCTGGAGTACGAGACGCCCGCCTACGGCGTGGCCAGCGAGGGCAGCCCGGTGGCTACCGAAGTGCACCGGGAAGCGGGGCCGGCGCGGCTGCGTCGCCTGCGGGGCGCCACGCTGCGTGCTAACCCGGCCATCACGCCGCTGGCCGACGGTGGGCAGCAGGTACGCCTGGGCGACGATGCGCAGGCCGAGCAGTACACCTTCGCGCGCCGCTATGGCTGCTGGATGCTGACCCGGGTGGCCCGCCCGCGGGGCTGAGCCGGGTGCGGTGGAATCAGTGCCTGGCTTGTCGGACCAGTTCATGCAAACCCGGTACGCTGGGCGCGTGGCGGTGCAGTGCTATCACCAGCGCTGACGGAGCGGACAGGAAGGCGATGGCAACGGAACTGGCGTACAGCGAGCAATTCAACGATGTGATCAATGCCGAGCGCGCCTATGAGCTGTACTGGGCGGGGGTGATCAACGACCGGCGGGCCTTCGCCTGCCCGCAGGAGGGCTGCCCGGCGCGCTATACCTGCGTCAACCTGGAAACCGACGCGCTGAACCTGCAGGTGCAGCCGCATTACCGTGTGCTCCACAAAGGGCCGGCGCACGCCGAAGGCTGTCCGTATGCGTCCGAGCGCGAAGCGCAGCACGCGGGCGCCGCAGGCGAGGGCCAGACCCATGCAGTGGGCACGCCGCCACCAGACCGGTTCCTTTTCGAGCGGCCGGCCGATTACTTCACCGTGCGTGATGCGGCGCCCGCCGCAGGGGGCGGCAGTGGCAGCACGCGCGGCGGTGGCGGTGATGCGGCGGGCCTGCGCAGCCGTCGCACCGATTTCTATTCGGTGGCCTCGCTGGTGTCGCGCTGGTTGAAGGCACGCCGGGACGGTACGGACGATACCCAGACGCTGACTGCGGGCGCGACATCGGCGCTGAGCTACCGCGACATGTTCGAGAATTTCTCGCCGCGCCGGGCCCGTCTGTCCGGCCAGCCACGCGTGTACTGGGGCAAGGCGAAGATCGCGCAGACGCCTGACGGCTTCCGCATCCGCTTCATGACGCGCGTCGATACGCTGGGTGAGCAGGTGCTGGACCCGCCGCAGGCGCCCACGGCGATGGTCTGGAACAGCGCGCTGAATGCTTCGAAGATGGGTGCCCTGCACATCAAGCGCTTGCAGCGCTTTGCCGCCAGCGGCGAGGCCTGTGTGGTGTTCATCTTCGGTACGCCCACGCTGGATACCTCGCGCAAGGACCAGCGCACTTACCTGAACTTCAAGGTGACCCGGGTCGACCACGTGGATGTGCAGGCCGATGATGTCTATGACCGCATGAAGCGCCCGCAGGCATGACAGCCAGGGCTGGACCGTGCACGCGGTGTCACGGCCGCGGCCGATTCCCTCACGGCGGCTATCGGTGGGACTGCCTAGGGTAGGTGCCTCCTTTCCCCACGGGAGCTGCCATGACTGCCCCTTCCATTCGCCTGCACGTTGAAGACACCGGCGGTACCGGCCGCCCGGTCATCCTGATCCATGGCTGGCCGCTGTCAGCCGAATCCTGGAAGGCGCAGGTGCCGGTGCTGCGCGATGCCGGCTACCGGGTGATCAGCTACGACCGGCGCGGTTTTGGCCGCTCGGAGAAGCCCGCCGAAGGCTTCGACTACGACACGCTGGCCGCCGACCTTGCGTCGATCATCGACGCGCGTGATCTGCGGGACGTCACCCTGGTCGGGTTTTCCATGGGGGGCGGCGAGGTGGCGCGCTACATTGCCAACCATGGCCAGGATCGCCTGCACAGCGTGGTATTCGCCGCGGCAGTGCCGCCGTACCTGCTGAAGACCGAGGACAACCCGAACGGTCCGCTCAGGCAGGAGAGCGCCGATGCGATGCGCGAGGGTCTGCAGGCCAACCGTGAGACGTTCTTCGAGGGCTTCACCCGCGATTTCTTCAGCGCCAACGGCCAGTTGATGGTGACCGAAGAAACCCGCCAGGCCGCCATCGCCCTGTGCCACCAGTCCGACCCGCGGGCGGCGCTGGGCTGCATGCAGGCGTTCGCCACCACCGACTTCCGCGCGGACCTGGACAAGGTGAGTGTGCCCACCCTGGTGCTGCACGGTGACAGCGATGCGACGGTGCCGCTGGAAGGCTCGGGAGCGCGCACGCACAAGGCCATCGAGGGCAGCGAACTGGTGGTGCTGAAGAATGCGCCGCACGGCTGCAATACCAGTCATACCGATGACTTCAACCTGGCCCTGCTGAACTTCCTGAAGAAGTAGGGCCGGAGAGGCATACTGCGGCCATGGCCAGCCCCCGCACCCCGCCCTGGAAGAAGCCCAACCCGAAGGGGCAGAAGAAGCAGCCGCTGTCGCAGGCACAGAAAGACGCCGCGCGGCAGCGGGCCGAGGAGAACGGGCGCCGCTATCCGAACCTGGTGGACAACATGTGGGCGGCCAAGCTTCCGCGCGGCTAAGTGGGCGGGCTTACTGCATCCTGCAGAGCGAAGCCACGCAGCAGCCGACTTACTGCGCTGCGCGCGGCCCCCAGGCCTGCCAGCCGGTTTCCCGCCACGGCGCCACCGTGCGCTCTGAAATCTGCACGGCCGGCGCGGCAGTCGGGGTGAGGGTGGCCAGCGCTGCACGCAGGCGCTCGGCCTGTACCGGCTGGCCCGTGGCAATCTGCAGGCGGTTGCCGTGGCGGCGTACATGCACGGCAATCACCGCATGGGAATCAAACGGTGGTCCGTAGCGGCCGCGCTGGTAGCGCATGCTGACCGGTCGCACCGCCTGCATCAGCACGGGGGCCCAGGCCTGCAGCAGCGCATCCTGTTGCCCTTCGTCGATAGCAACGTCGATGACCGTGGACGGATAACCCACGGCACTTTCCACCATCACCTGGAAGCGTGCGCCCTCCGGTGTCAGCGCAGTCGCGCCAAACGCCGCGAGAATCACCACGGCCACGGTGATCCAGAGCCAGTGTCGCGGTGCCTGCGGCGGCACCTGAAAGTGTGTCAGGTTCGGCCTGCGCCGACGCATCCGGCGGTAACGGCGCTGTGCGGCAGGGCTGTCCAGCAGACTCTCGGCAGGTAGCGCAATCTGCTGCGCCGGGCGCTTGGCCAGGCGCGCGTTGATCCAGCGCGACGCAAACAGCGCGACCAGGCCACCCAGCAGCAGCGGGCCTACCAAGCGAACGAACAGATACAGCCCCAGCATCGGCATCCCTCCTGTGCAGGACGCACATGATGGCGGAGATCCGCGCCGATGTCGCATCTGCCAGCCGACAGCGTTGGTGCGCTTGGCTAGGATGCGCCTTCTTCGATGCAACCACGCAGGTGGCCGATGACCGCTTTCTTCGGCCGTGTTTTCGGGCCCGGCTTGATGCTGTTGCTGTTGCAGTGCGTGTCGCTGTTGGCGGTGGGGCTGGAGGTGGGCTACTTCCATCACCGCGTCGCATTGCTGCTGGAGCCGCTGTCGCCGGCGTGCGGGGGCGAGGATGCCACCGAGCGCATGCGCGTGGCCGAACATCTTCTGGCCCGCGCCAACGCGCTGGATGACTGGGACCCGCTGGCCTGGGTGCCGGCCACCACGCTGCTGCTGGCATTGGCCGGCGCACTGGCCGCTTCGGTGGAACAGTGGCGACGCAGCAGCCCGGCGTACCGGGTCAGCGCCGGCCGCCTGGTGGCGCTGCAGGTTGGCGCGCTTGCCCTGGGCGGTACGATGCTGCACGCCTTCGACCGGGTCTGGCAGGCCTATATCACGCTGCTGCCCGCGGCCTGCATGACCGACGCATTGGTGCGCGAGGACGCCTCGCGTGCGGCATCGATGGGCTGGACCTTCCAGGTGTTCGACGCCGCGCGGGTGATGCCACCGCATGCTCCGGATGTGATGGCCATCGTGCTGATCGGTCAGCTGCTGGCGTCGTTCGCGGTGGGCATCTGGCTGTGGCGGCAGCCCGCGGCGTCGCTCGTGGCATGACGCCCTGCCAAGGTCGGGGTTGGCATCGTGTGGTCGGCTGCGGCACGCTATGCACATGGACAAGGATGTTTCTCTGATCCGGGCCAGCAAGTTCCTGAGCCTGGTATTGCGGCATGAACCGCAGAAGATTGGCCTGCAGCTCGATGCGCAGGGCTGGGCCGACATTGCCGACCTGCTGCAGCGGCTAGCCGAACACGGGCATGCGCTCGATCGCGCGGACCTGCAGCGGCTGGTGCAGACCAACGACAAACAGCGTTTCGCGCTCAGTGAAGACGGCCTGCGCATCCGCGCCAGCCAGGGGCATTCGATTGCGGTGGACCTGGGGCTGCAGCCGCTGGAACCGCCGCCGTGGCTGTACCACGGCACCGTGCCGCGCTTCCTGGAAGCCATCGCCACGCAGGGGCTGCGGCCGGGTGAGCGCCAGCACGTGCATCTGTCGCTGGACCGACAGACCGCGCAGCAGGTGGGTTCGCGCCGTGGCGCGCCGGTCATCCTGAGCGTGGATGCCGGCCGCATGCACGCCGAGGGCCATCGCTTCTACCGTTCGGCCAATGGCGTATGGCTGACCGACCACGTTCCACCCAGGTACATCGCCGGATGAAGCCTTCGGCACTGACGACCGGGCGAGGCGCCGGGCTGTTCGTGCTGCCGGTGCTGGCCCTGCTGGCGCTGGCCCTGGCCCTGGCCGAGGCCGGCCTGCACCTGCGCGTGCAGTACGTGCTGGAGCCTGCCGCCGGCGCCTGTGCCCATCCCGATCTGGCCGCGCGTACGGCAGTGATGATCGCGATGCTGGAACGCGCCCAGGCGCTGCAGCTCTGGCAAGCGTTGCGCTGGTTGCCGATCGCCGGGGTGCTGCTGGCCCTGCTGTCTGCGCTGTGGGTGGGGCTGTCGGCGCTGCGCGGCGCCACGAGCCACGTGTGGCGAATGGCCACCGCCTATGTGCTGCTGCACGCTGGCGCGCTGGGCCTGGCCGCGTGGACCCTGTTCCGGCAGGAGCGTGCGTGGGCCAGCGTGAAGCAGCTTGCGCCGGTGGTTTGCGCGCTGGATTCCAGTGATCCGTCGGTGCCGGTGGCACAGACCCCGCAGCTGGCCTTCGATCTGTTCCTGGGGCGCAGTGCCGCGCTGCTGCACAACCCGGGGCAGTTGGCGATGGTGTTGGCCGCCGTGCTGCTGGTGGGCGTGGTGCTGGGGCTGTGGTTGTGGCGGGGCACGCGCAGGTAGAGTAGCGGTTCCTGCCCGAACAAGGATGGATGGATGCGTTCGTTGCTGCGTGCCGTACCGTTGTTGCTGCTTTCGCTGGTGGCCCACGCCGCCGAGGTGGACCGCCGCATTGCGGTCACCATCGATGATCTGCCATGGGCGCGGGTGGATGAGATCGTGCCGGCCGATCTGCAGCAGCGCCATGCCGCGCTGATGGCGCAGCTTCACCAGGCCAACGTGCCGGTGGTGGGCTTCGTGAATGAGAACAAGCTGGAAGTGGATGGCCAGGTGCAGCCGCAGCGCGTGCAGATGCTGCGCGACTGGCGCGATGCCGGTTACGAACTGGGCAACCACACCTATTCGCACATGGATCTGAATGCCAAGGGCGTGGCGGCCTTCCAGCAGGACTTCCTGCGCGGCGAGCAGACGCTGCGGCCGCTGCTGGCCGAGCGCGGCCAGGTGCTACAGTGGATGCGCCACCCCTACCTGCGTGCAGGACGCACCGCCCAAGAGCGGGCGCAGATGGACGTGTTCTTCCAGCAGCATGGTTACCGCGTTGCGCCGGTGACCGTGGACAACGGCGAATGGGTGTGGGCGTTTGCCTATGCCAACGTGATGAACGAGCAGGCCGATTCACCGGCGCGCGAGGCCCTGCTGCAGCGCCTGCGCCGCGGCTACGTGCCGTACATGTTGAACAAGGTGGATTATTACGAACGGCAATCGCAGGCGCTGCTGGGTTACGCGTTGCCGCAGGTGTGGCTGATGCATGCCAACGAGCTCAATGCGGCGACCTTCGCCGAGCTGGTAGCCGCCACCCAGCGGCGGGGCTATCGCTTCGTATCGCTGCAGGAGGCGCTGCAGGACCCGGCCTACGCGCGCGGTGCCGAAGGCTACAACGGCCGCTACGGCCCCAGCTGGCTGCACCGCTGGGCCATGGCCGAGAACAAGCCCAAGGACTTCTTCGCCGGTGAACCGGTGGTGCCGCAGTGGGTGAAGCAGTTGGCGAAGGTGAATTACGAGTGAGCGTCAGCGGCGCACGGCCAGCACGCCGTCCAGCGCCAGCTCGGCCTTGAAGCCGGCCTTTTCCAGGCGTTTGGCCACTTCACGCGGCACATCGCGGCCGCTGGTGAGCTTGTTCGGCGCGCCGGTGTAATGGAACAGCCGGCCGCCCTTGCGGATGACGCGGGCCAGGTGGTCATAGAACACCTGCGAATACAGCTCGCCGGCAATACCGAAGCGCGGCGGATCGTGCAGGATGGCATCGACGCTGTTGCTGGCCACTTGTTCGATCTGCTGCGAGACGTCGCCATGGCTGAACTGCAGGCGCCCGCCTGCGGCGGCCGATTCCGGGTCGGGCGACCACGGGTTCAGCGTGCGCAGCCACATCACGTCGGCGTTCTTTTCGAACGAACGGATCTGGCCGACACCCGCTTCCAGCGCACAGGCGGCGAAGTAGCCCAGCCCGCCGCAGGTATCCAGGATGACCTTGCCGGCCGGCGCCACCAGTTCCACCTTGCGCCGCGCATCTTCGAACGGCGACAGCTTGGAGGTCGGCAGCATCTTGATGCCGTCGATCTCGAAGGTCGGCGCGCCCCATTCGGTGGGCACCAGCTTGATGAGCGAACCGCTGTAGCGGGAAATGGGCGCGAAGTCCTCGCCATCCCAGTAGTACAGGGTGCGGTCCTTCAGTTTGCCCGGCCAGGGGTAGTGCTGGCCGCGGAACTGGAAGCCCTCTGCATCCAGAGTGACGGTTTCCTCGCTGCGGCCCAGGTCCAGTGAGCCCTGCCAGTCGCCTGCGCCCTTGTCGTGCGCGCGCTGCAGCGCCTGCGCGCTGTCGCGGGTGAGCAGGGGGCCGGAGTAATGGGGCACGGGCGGTACCGGGGGCAGGTGGGGGAGGGCATGGTACCTGACCGGCCGTGAGTGCGTGGCGGGCGGGCACCCGCCCACGCTGGCGCTAGCGTGGTTGCGTGGCGGGCCACGTACGGACCGACGTGCAGGAGAAGCCGTGGGTGGCCGCCTCACCGCCCAACCAGGACGTTCCGTCGCCGGCCACCATGCCGTTTCTCGCACAGGCGCGCTGGTGCGCTGCGCGGGTGGCGTCTGGCTGGCGGTCGAGTTCGTAGCGCATTCGGCCATCGTCCTCCAGCACCCAGTGCACGGTCACGCGCTCGCTCGCGTCCCCGTCGATCAGCCAATCGATCATGCGCAGTACCAGCGTTTCACCTTCGGCAGTAGTGAGTATCTGATCGAAGGCGCCCTGCGTGGCGGGCGTTGTGGCGGCGAGCAGAAGACTGAGCAGCATGGGGGTCCCCCGGCAAAGCTTCAGCCTGGGGCGCGTTGTGCAGCGGCGCCATCAGAAACCTTGCAGATTACCCACACTTCACCGCGTACACGGGCCCAGCGCCGATCAGCAGCAGGGCCATGTAGTCGCTGTCGCGGGCCTTGGCTTTCAGCGTGGCGCCGTCCTTTGCGTGGAACAGACCGAAGCCGCCGGCGCTGCGGATCAGGGCACTGTCGATCTGTTGGACATCGTCGGGGAAGTACTTGCCGATGTCGCTGCGGCTGGCCTTGTACAGCGCGTTCGGTTCACGCTGCCAGCTGCCATTGCGCTCGAAGGAGACGAAGTACTGGCCGCCTTCCTTGTCGATGCGGAACTCGGCGGCGCGGCGCGTGCTGGTCGCGAAGCAGCCCAGCAAGGGATCGCTGGAGAACGGCAGGTGGGTGTCGCCGCTGCAGGCGGCGAGTAACAGGGCACCGGGCAGCAGCAGGCAGAGCGTGCGCATGGGATGTCCCCACAGGGCAGGTGCGGCTAGTGTAGGCAGCAGCCGGGCGTGGCCCGTGCAGATAATCGGCAAGAACGAGGGAGCGGCGATGGCACAGGGCAGGGCACCGTGGTGTGGGCTGGCGAGCTGGCTGGGGCTGGTGGCCGGCTGGGGCGCGGGTTGGCTGGCGGCATGGGCGTTCGGCGCGAGCGCGCCGGTGGCGGGGCTGGCGGTGGCCGTGCTGGCATCGGTGCTGGTGGGCGGCGGGTTTGCCGTGGCCGCGAGGGTGCGCGGTGAGCGCCATGCGTGGCTGGGAATTGGCGGCGCGGCGCTGAGCGCGTTGCCGCTGGCGGTGTATCTGTCGCGGATGATGTTGCGGTTGTGATTGCCTGAGCCCGTTGTAGAGTCGAGCTTGCTCGACTGCTCTGCGCAGAGCCAGTCGAGCAAGCTCGACTCTACGAGGGCAGCGCGCTTCTGTAGAGTCGAGCCATGCTGGACTGGCTCTGCTACGGTGCGTTACGCGGTGCGGTGGATTTCCAGGGTGATGTGTACCAGCTCCTCGTGCACGCCCAAGGCTGCGCGCAGGGTGTCGGCGTCCAGGGCGGCATCGTGGGTGACCACGCTGGCGGCCACCGCGTACTTGCCACGCCCCACCTGCCAGACATGCAGGTCGGCCAGCCGCGCCTGCCACGGTCCCTGTTCGATGACCTCGCGCACTTCGGCCACCACCGGTGCATCCATCTGCGCATCCAGCAGGATGCGTCCACTGTCCCGCAGCAGGCCGATGGCCCACACGGTTACCAGCACTGCGCCCACCAGGCCCATCACCGGGTCCAGCCACGCCACGCCCCACAGCTTTCCGCCCAGCAGGGCGACGATGGCCAGTACCGAGGTGGCCGCGTCGGCCAGCACGTGGATGTAGGCCGAGCGCAGGTTCAGGTCGTGCCCGTGCGCGTGGTCATGAGCGTGATCGTGGCTGTGACCATGGTCGTGGTGGTGCGCATGTTCGTGGCCGTGACCATGGTGATGGTGGGCATGGCCCGGGCTGTCATGCAGCCACCACGCGCACAGCAGGTT
This sequence comes from Stenotrophomonas sp. S49, assembly GCF_016624905.1. Lineage (NCBI taxonomy): Bacteria > Pseudomonadati > Pseudomonadota > Gammaproteobacteria > Lysobacterales > Lysobacteraceae > Stenotrophomonas > Stenotrophomonas sp. S49. Next base: position 86,543 of record NZ_JACVUD010000002.1, read on the forward strand.
CACGCCCAACCCCACGGCGGCGATGGCAATGGCTTCGTCGTAGTGGATGGGCGCCGGTACCCACAGGCGCTGCAGCGATTGCACCGCCATCAGGGCGGCCACACCCAGTAGGGCGATGGCACTGGTGTAGCCGGCCAGGATCTCGATCTTCCAGGTGCCGAAGGCGAAGCGCGGGTCATGGGCATAACGGCGCGCACAGCGGTACGCGAACACCGACAGGCCCAACGCCAGCGCATGTGAACTCATATGCCAGCCATCGGCCAGTACGGCCATGGAGTTGAACCACCAGCCGCCGACGATTTCCACCAGCATCATGCCGACGGTCAGCCACAGGGCGCGGCGGGTGTTGCGTTCGGCCAGCGGGTTGCCGTCGTCGAAGCGATGGTCGTGGCGGCGCGCGGCGGCGAGGAGGTCCAGTTGCATGGCGGTGCGGGGTCTTTATGGATACCCCCATAGGGTATATGATTTGTACATGGCACATGTACACACGCAGCGGAAACAGTTGCTGGCCCGGGTGCGCCGTATCGGCGGCCAGGTGGCGGCGTTGGAACAGGCCCTGGATCGACCCGAGGGAGAGCCCGGCGACTGCGCCGGCGTGCTGGTGCAGGTGGCCGCCGTACGCGGCGCCGCCCACGGCCTGCTGATGGAACTGCTGCACGAGCACCTGCAGGAACACGTGGTGGCCGCTGAAGACCCGCAGCAGCGCGCCGCCGAGGCCGAGGTGCTGGTGGAACTGCTGCGCCGCTACGGCAAGTAGCGCCGGGCCATGCCCGGAGGCGGCACTGTGGATGGATCTGGAAATGTTATACAGTAACAATTCCATCCGCACCCTCCCGCCCCGCATGAACCCTGTTTCCCGCGCCGACCGCCGCCTGCCGGTCACCGTCCTGTCCGGCTTCCTGGGCGCTGGCAAGACCACCCTGCTCAACCAGATCCTGCGCAACCGCGAGGGCCTGCGGGTGGCGGTGATCGTGAACGACATGAGCGAGGTCAACATCGATGCGCAGCTGGTGCGCGACGGTGGGGCCGCGCTGCGCCGTACTGAAGAAACGCTGGTGGAATTCAGCAACGGCTGCATCTGCTGCACCCTGCGCGACGATCTGCTGCAGGAAGTGCGGCGCCTGGCCGACAGCGGTCGCTATGACTACCTGCTGATCGAATCGACCGGCATCGGCGAACCCATGCCGGTGGCGGCCACCTTCGCCGTGCGCGATGAACACGGCTTCAGCCTGGGCGACATCGCGCGCCTGGATACGATGGTGACCGTGGTGGATGGCAGCGCCTTCCTGGCCGACTTCGGTTCCACCCTGCGCCTGGCCGAGCGCGGCCAGCAGGCCGGGCCGGACGATGACCGCGGCGTGGTGGACCTGCTGTGCGAGCAGGTGGAATTTGCCGATGTGATCGTGGTCAGCAAGGTGGACCAGACCGACGATGACGTGCTGCAGGACACGCTGGCCGTGCTGCGCGGCTTGAACCGCGAGGCGAAGCTGCTGCTGTCGCGCTTCGGCGATGTGCCGTTGACCGAGTTGCTGGATACCGGTCGCTTCGATTTCGAGCGTGCGCAGCAGGCGCCCGGCTGGGTGAAGGAGCTGCGCGGCGAGCACACGCCGGAAACCGAGGAGTACGGCATTGGCAGCTTCGTCTACCGATCGCGCCGGCCGTTCCACCCGGGCCGCTTCGCACGCGCGCTGCAGCAGGGCATGCCGGGGGTGATCCGCAGCAAGGGCTGGTTCTGGCTGGCCAATCGGATGGACTGGGTGGGTGAACTGAGCAGCGTCGGGGCGGCTACGCGTACCCAAGCGGCCGGGTTCTGGTATGCGGCGCGCGAACGTGTGCGTGCCGGTGACGAAGACACCACGCCGCTGCTGCCGCCCACGCCACTTCCGTACAGCGACTTGGGCTGGGCGCGGCAGCAGGCCGAGTGCTGGAGCGCGCCGCTGCCTGACGTGGAGGCGTTTGCCGATGACGCAGAGCATGCGGCCATGGCGCGGTTGTGGCACCCGCTCTGGGGTGACCGCCGGCAGGAACTGGTGGTGATTGGCGTGCACATGGACGAACGCGCGGTGCGCGCCACCTTGGATGCCTGCCTGTTGAACGATCAGGAACTGCGGGCCGGGCCGCTGTTGTGGCAGCAGCTGCCGCAGGCGTTTCCGGTGTGGAAGCGTTGAAGCAACAGCATCCACGCGTGGCGTGGATGACGGGGCGTCGGGTGGGGTCAGAGCCCTTTTGCGTTGCAAAAGGGATCTGACCCCATCTGTGGGTCGCGCCACTGCCAGCCGTCGGCGCTTACGTGCAGTATCTGCGTGGGCTGCAATGCCTGCAGCAGATGTGCGTCGTGGCTGACCATCATCAATGCGCCTGGCCATGCGGCCAGCAGCGATTCCAATGCGTCCAGCGCGGCCAGGTCCAGTGCGTTGCCGGGTTCGTCCAGCAGCAGGACCTGCGGTGCGGGATCGGCGTACAGCACGCTGGCCAGGGCGCCCTTCACCCGCTCGCCATCGCTCAGGCTGCTGGCCGGGCGTTGGATGCGCTGCGCATCCAGGCCCAGCAGGGCCAGGCGCGTGCGCAGCTCGGCCGGGTCCGCACCGGCGTTGGCGGCCTGCACGGTCTGCAGGATGCTGCGATCACCGGCCAGCCCGAGCAGCTGCTGGTCCAGCAGCGCGACCGGTGCGTGCCGCTGCACCTGGCCGGCGCGCGCTGGCAGCTGTCCTGCCAGCACACGCAGCAAGGTGGATTTACCGGTGCCGTTGTCGCCCACCACGGCGATGCGTTGGCCGCGGCGCAGCGACAGCTGCAGCGGTGCCGTGCAGCCATGCGGCAGTACGAGGTCCTGTGCCTGCAGCACACGCGCGCTGCCACGCTCGCCAGCACCGGCAAACAGCGCAAGTTCCGGCGCCGCCTGCACGCCTGCCGCTGCCGTGCGCAGCTGGGCGGCGCTGGCCTGCAGGCGCGCCTCCTGGACCTGCCGCGCGCGGCCCAGGCTGGCTTCGGCACGTTGCTTCTGCCCGCCCAGCAGGATGGGGGCCTGGTTGGCCTGCCTGGCATCGCGTGCGCCACGGGCCTGGCGCTGCTGTTGGCGTTCGTGCTGTTCGCGTGCGCTGCGCTGTTGCTGGCGATGCTGCGCGCGCGCATGGTCCAGCGCCGCGGCAGCCGCTTCGCGCTCGGCGGCACGCGCCTGGGCATAGTGCTGCCACGGTCCGCTGTAGCGGTGCAGACCCTGCGCATCCAGTTCCACGATCTGCTGCATGTGGCCCAGCAGATCGCGGTCATGGCTGATGACCAGCAGGCCGCCACGCCACTGCTGCAACTGCGTCTGTAGCTGGCGGCGATGCTGCGCGTCCAGATGATTGCTGGGTTCGTCCAGGATCAGCCAGTCGGCGCCGCTGGCCCACGCACCGGACAGGGCGACACGCATGGCCTGGCCGCCACTGAGCCGCGCAGCCGGCTGGTCGACGTGCAGATCATCGGGCAGGCCCATGGACTGCCACTGCTGCTGCAGGCGTTCGCGCAGGTCCCAGCGGTCGCCTACGCAGGCGAAGTCCTGCTCATCAATGCTGCCGGCCTCGATACGGGCCAGGGCGGCCAGCACTTCTCCGACGCCTGCCAGTTCGCCCACGGTGCCGCGTGGCGGATAGCCGGGAGTGGGCAGCAGGAACACCCGCCCGCTGCTGCGGATCTGGCCGCTGTCGGGCGCTAACTGGCCGGCGAGCAGGCGCGCCAGCACGCTCTTGCCCACGCCATTGCCGCCCACCAGCCCGGTGGCCAGCGGTTCGAAGGAAAAGGACAGATCGGAAAACAACGGACGGCCATCGGCCAACCGATACGACACGCGATCAAGCGTGAGGGAATGCGAAGTCATGCGACCTCCAAGCAATGCCATGTCTCCCCTGCGCGCAGGGGCGGGAAGAGTCAGGCCGTCCGGTTTGCAGACGGCGGCATTACTGGCGCATTGGTCGCGAGCCTCTTGGGGGAATGAAACCCGAGTATAGCGTTACTGCCTGAACGGTAGAGTCGAGCTTGCTCGACTGCTTTGCGCAGAGCAGTCGAGCAAGCTCGACTCTACGGGGAAGCGTAGAGCAGTCGAGCATGGCTCGACTCTACAGGAAGGGGGTTACGGCACGGTTTCCAGGCGGGCGCTGACGAAGTCGATGAAGGCGCGCAGCTTGGGTAGTACGTGGCGGCCGGACGGCCACAGCAGGTGGAAGATGCCGCACGAATGCACGTGCTCGTCGAGCACGGTGACCAAGCGACCGTCGGCCAGCGCATGGCGCACGGAGTGCACGGGCACGAAGGCCAGCCCACCATCGCGCAGTGCCATGGCCACGCGCGCTTCAATGGTGTTGGCCACCATGGCAACCGGCAGTTCCTGCGCCACTTCGCCGTCGGGCCACTGCACCGGCCACGTTTCCAGCTTGCCGGTACTGGGAAAGCGATAGTGCAGCAGGCGGTGCTGCAGCATGTCCGTGGGCGTGCGCGGTACACCGTGGCGTTGCAGGTACGCCGGCGAGGCCACCACGCGGCGCGGGAATATGCCCAGGCGCCGTGCGTTCATGCGTGAATCGCTGGGCTCGCCCACGCGCAGCACCGCATCGAAGCCCTCTTCGATCACATCCACCAGGCGGTCGCTGAAATCCAGTTCCAGGCGGATATCGGGGTAGGCGGCCATGAAGTCGGCCAACAGGGGCAGGGTCAGGTCGCCCACCAGTGGCAGGCTGATGCGCAGGGTGCCGCTGGGCGAGGCGCTCTGCTGGGCCAGTTCGGTGCGGGCGGCATCGCGTTCGTGCAGAATCCGCCGGCAGCGCGCCAGGAACAACTGGCCTTCGGCGGTGAGGGTGATGCTGCGCGTGCTGCGATGGAACAGGCGCACGCCCAGCGCGTGTTCCAGCCGGGCCACGCATTTGCCCGCCGCCGATGCGGAAATGCCCTGCAGGCGGCCGGTTTCCACGAAGCTGCGGGTTTCAGCGGCATGGATGAAGGTCTGCAGGTTGGTCAGGTTGTCGAGCACGGACATGGCGGGCGTTCCGGGGGCATAGCGGTAGTGTGGGTCCGCCCATGGTGCCGATTGCGGACCGGGCAGTCCACGATGTAGGGAGCGTGACGTGGGTTTTTCCCGCGGGTGGCGGGCTCTAACGTGGCGGCCCTCCCACCCAAGGATTGCCGTGATGAATGCACGACCCACGCTGGCGCCGGACCCGGTGCTTCCTTCCGTGCAGCGCGTGCTGCAGCAGGCCCACCCCGGCCAGATCGTGGGGGCGGTGGTGCTGGTGCGCCAGCACGGTGCGTGGCGCCACGCCAGCGCCAGCGGGTTGGCCGACCGGGAACAGGCGCTGCCCATGCAGCGCGACCAGGTGTTCCGCTTGGCGTCGGTCAGCAAACTGCTGCTGACCGTGGTGGTGCTGCGCCTGGTGCAGCAGGGCGTGCTGGATCTGGATGCGCCGGTGCAGCGCTGGCTGCCGCAGTTCCGCCCGGCATTGGCCAGCGGTGAAACGCCGGAGATCAGCCTGCGCCAGCTGCTGAGCCACAGCAGCGGACTGGGCTACCGCTTCCTGGAAGCCGACGCGCAGGGGCCTTATGCGCGGGCAGGGGTAAGCGATGGCATGGACGCCAGCCCGATCACCCTGGCCGAGAACGTGCGGCGCATCGGCCAGGTGCCGCTGCAGTTCGCCCCCGGTACGCAATGGCTGTACTCGCTGGGCGTGGACGTGGCCGGTGCCGTGGCCGAGGCTGCCACCGGGCAGCCCCTGCAGGCCCTGTTCGAGCAGCATGTGTCGCGGCCATTGGGGCTGCGTGATACCGGTTTTTCCACCGCCGAAGGCCAACGCCTGGCCGTGCCCTATGTGGACGATCTGCCGCAGCCGCACCGGCTGGGCGAAGGCGAGACAGTGCCGGTCTACGCGGACACCGTGGGCATTGCCTACAGCCCGGCGCGTGCCACCGATGCCACGCGCTTCCCCTCGGCCGGGGCGGGCCTGGTGGGCAGCGCCGACGATCTGATGGCGGTGCTGGAAGCGCTGCGCGATGTCGATCATTCGCAACTGCTGGCGCAGGAGCTGGCGGCGCAGATGGTCAGCCTGCAGGTCGGCCGTGCCGGGCCTCCCGAGCCGGCGGGGTGGGGCTTCGGTCTGGGCGCGGCGGTGCTGTTTGACCCCGCTGCCGCCGCCACGCCGCAGGCCATGGGCACCTGGCGCTGGGGCGGTGCCTACGGCCACAGTTGGTTTGTCGATCCACAGCGGGGCCTGAGCGTGGTGGCGCTGACCAACACGTTGTATGCCGGCATGCACGGGCCGTTCGTGGATGCGCTGCGCGATGCAATCTACGCCGACCTGGACGGTGCGCGATGAGCGGCCATGCAGCAGCAGACGCCTTGCCCGCAGGCGAGGCATCGCGGCTGCCGTGGCCGGCCCTGCTGGCCCTGGCCGGCGGCGGTTTCATCACTCTGTTGACCGAAACCCTGCCGGCCGGTGTGCTGCGCCCGATTGGAACCAGCCTGGGCGTAAGCGATGCGGCGGCCGGCCAGTTGGTGAGCGTGTACGCGCTGGGGTCGCTGCTGGCGGCGCTGCCGATGACCGCGCTGACCCAGCGGTTGCCGCGCCGCCCGCTGCTGCTGGCGGCCATTGCCGGCTTCGTGCTGGTGAACACACTGACTGCACTTAGCAGCAGCTATCCGCTGATCCTGGTCGCGCGCTTCCTGGCCGGTGTGTGCGCAGGCCTGCTGTGGTCGCTGGTGGCCGGCTATGCCGCGCGCATGGTGGTGCCGTCGCTGCAGGGCCGGGCGATTGCCGTGGCCATGGTGGGGTCGCCGCTGGCGCTGTCGCTGGGCGTGCCGGCGGGCACGCTGCTGGGGCAGCAGATCGGCTGGCGCTGGGTGTTCGCGCTGATGAGCGTGCTGGCCGTGGCCCTGCTGGGCTACGCGCGCTGGGCGTTGCCGGACCTGCCGGCCGCAGGCAGCGGCAAACGCACGCCGTTGGCTTCGGTATGGCGCCTGCCCGGCGTGCGCAGCACCCTGCTGGTGATGGCGCTGTACGTGCTGGCGCACAACGTGCTGTACACCTACATCGAGCCGCTGGCCCTGCTGGCCCACGCCGGCGCCTGGCTGGACCGCCTGCTGCTGGTTTTCGGTGTATCGGCCATTGCCGGCATTGCGGTGGCCGCGTGGGGCGTGGACCAGCATCTGCGCGCCCTGGTCTGGGCGGCGGTGCTGGGCTTTGCCGCGGCCGCGCTGGGCCTGCTGCTGTGGCCGGGCAGCCCGCAGGTACTGCTGCTGGCAACGGCGCTGTGGGGGCTGGCGTTCGGCGCGGTGCCGGCGCTGTTCCAGACCGCGCTGGCGCGCCGCGCCGGTGCCGCCGCCGATCTTGCCCAGTCGATGCTGGTGACCGGCTGGAACCTGGCCATTGCCGCCGGTGGCGTGGCCGGCGGGTTGCTGCTGCAGGCGGGCGGTGCGCAGCAGCTGGCGTGGCTGCCGCTGGGCCTGCTGATGGTGTGCGGGGCCTGGCTGTTGGCCCGGCCGCGGGCCTGGGGCTGACGGTCAGGTATCGGAGAATTCGCGCTCGATCGGCACGCTGCGCGGATTCTGCATGTGCTCACGCGCGGCACCGTACTGCTGCTGGCGCCGGTGGTGGAAGGCCACGAATTCATCGCGTGGCAACGGCCGCGAGAACAGCCAGCCCTGTCCGAACTGCACGTGCTGGCTGTGCAGGTAGGCCAGCTGTGCCTCGGTTTCCACGCCTTCGGCCACCACCCACAGGCCCAGTTCGCGGGCCATTTCGATGATGTGCGGGGTGACCGGCGTGGTGGCGCTTTCGGTGCCGATCGCGTCGATGAAGGACTTGTCGATCTTCAGCGCATCCAGTGGCAGCTGCTCCAGGTACTGCAGGCTGGAATAGCCCACGCCGAAATCATCGATGGCGATGCTGTGGCCGGCCCGGCGTGCGGCGGCCATCATGGTGCGGGCACGGTCGATATCCAGGAAGCCGCGTTCGGTGGCTTCCAGCCAGATCTGCTGCGGCAGGATGCCGCTGCCGGCCATGCGTGCGGACACCACTTTCAGTGCTCGGCCACTGCTGATGTCATCCGGTGCGAGGTTGATGGCGATGTGTGCGCTGCGGTCGGACACCAGCAGCTCGCGCATGTCCTTCACCACGTTTTCGATCACCACATCGGTCAGTGCCTGGATCAGGCCGTGTTCCTCGGCCAGCGGAATGAAGATGTCTGGGCGTACCTGGGTGCCGTCGGGGTGCTGCCAGCGCACCAGTGCCTCAGCGCCCACGCAGATGCCGGTATCCAGTTCGATGATGGGCTGGTAGTGCAGGTACAGTTCGCGGCGGCGGATGGCGGTGGCCAGTTCACCGCGCATGGACAGGCGCCGCTGCGACAGCCACACCACCAGGCCCACGCCCAGGGCGGCCAGCAGCAGGCCCACCGGCACGAACAGCCAGGCCTGCTGGCGGAAGGTGGCCGCCAGGGCGGTGCGCGGGGCGGTGGCGATGGCCAGCCATTGTTCACTGCGCGCGCTGGCATACAGCGTTTCGTCGTCCAGGCCTTCGCCCGGGTCGCGCAGCAGCTTCAGCAGCAGGGCCTGATTGATGCCGCTCTGGCGGGTCAGCAGGCGCCCATCCGGGCTGGCCAGGGCCAGGCGCACATCGGGGTCGGCGATGATGCCGACGAAGTGGCGTGGGTCCACCAGTACATCGTAGGAACCGTACAGTACGGCCAGCACCTTGCGCCCGCCGGTGGCGGCCGGGCGGATATCCACGGCGATGCCGGCGCCATCACTGGTGACATGGTCGGCAGCAGGCTGTGCCACGTTGCCTTCGAAGGCGCCCCACGAGGTGCAACGCAGCCGGCCGCCTTCGAAATAGCCCATCTGGTCGATGGACGGGGTGGTCGTCACCAGGGTCTGCATGCGCCGGATGTGCTCGCTGCTGCACGGGGCCATCGCGCTGGCTTCGGCGGATCTGAGTGCTGCCAGTGCTTCCTGGTAGGACAGGTCGGCCCGCCGCAGGGTGCGTTCGGCAATGCCATGCAGGCGCTGCTGCTCCACGTCCACAGCGCTGTGCCAGGTGGCATAGACCATGGCGGCAATGGGCACGATGGCGGCCAGCAGGGCGGCAAAGACGCCGAGGATGATGACCCGCAGGCGGTTCATGGCCGGAACTCCGGGCGGGCGGGCAGGGCTGCGGGCATGGCGGCCGATCCTTGGGCGGATGCCCTATCTGAGCATGTTGGCCGCCTGTGCGGAATGGGGCAGGACCGATAATCCGTCACATTGTGGCAATTGCGACAACCGATGACGGCAGCGATCCGGCTGAGACTGGCGCTCCGGGCCGCGCAGGTCTACCGTCAGGGGCTTCACCCGCCCCTTCCAGCGCCCGTCCATGACTGAACCCGCCGCACCCCCGGAGCACCTGCGCCGCAGCCTGTCCAACCGCCACCTGCAACTGATCGCCATCGGCGGTGCCATCGGCACCGGCCTGTTCATGGGCTCGGGCAAGACCATCAGCCTGGCGGGCCCGTCCATCATTTTCGTCTACCTGATCATCGGCGCGATGCTGTTCTTCGTGATGCGGGCGATGGGCGAGCTGCTGCTGTCCAATCTGAACTACAAGTCCTTCATCGATTTTTCCACCGACCTGCTGGGTCCCTGGGCCGGCTTCTTCTGCGGCTGGACGTACTGGTTCTGCTGGATCGTGACCGCCATTGCCGATGTGATCGCGATCGCCGCCTATGCGCAGTTCTGGTTCCCTGAACTGGCCGCCTGGATACCGGCGCTGCTGTGCGTGCTGCTGTTGCTGGGGCTGAACCTGGTGACGGTGAAGTTGTTCGGCGAAATGGAATTCTGGTTCGCGCTGATCAAGATCGTGGCCATCTGCGCGCTGATCATCACCGGGGCCGGCCTGGTGGCCTGGGGCTTCACCTCGCCCAGCGGCCACACCGCCTCGCTGTCGAACCTGTGGAATGACGGCGGCATGTTCCCGATGGGGCTGGTCGGCTTCTTCGCCGGCTTCCAGATTGCGGTGTTCGCCTTCGTCGGCATCGAACTGGTGGGCACCACCGCCGCGGAAACCGCCAACCCCGAGCGCAACCTGCCCAAGGCGATCAATTCCATTCCGGTGCGCATCATCATCTTCTACGTGCTGGCGCTGGTGGCGATCATGGCGGTGACGCCGTGGCGCCAGGTGGTGCCGGACAAGAGCCCGTTCGTGCAGCTGTTCGTGCTGGCCGGCATCCCCGCCGCCGCCAGCCTGATCAACTTCGTGGTGCTGACCTCGGCCACCTCGTCGGCCAACAGCGGCATCTTCTCCACCAGCCGCATGCTGTACGGCCTGGCCGAAGAAGGGCACGCGCCTCGTGGGCTTTCCAAGCTGTCGCGCGCAGCGGTGCCGGCACGTGGGCTGCTGTTCTCGTGCCTGTGCCTGCTGGGCGGCACGCTGCTGATCTACCTGATTCCCAACCTGGTGACCGCCTTTACCCTGGTGACCACGCTGGCCACCGTGCTGTTCATCTTCGTCTGGTCGCTGATCCTGGTGGCCTACATGGTCTACCGCCGCCGCTACCCGGAACGGCATGCGGCATCGATCTTCAAGATGCCCGGCGGCGTGGCCATGTGCTGGGCCTGTCTGGTCTTCTTCGCGGCCGTGCTGGTGCTGTTGAGCCTGCAGGCCGACACCCGCCAGGCGCTGCTGGCCAGCCCGGCGTGGTTCGTGCTGCTGGGCGTGGGGTATTGGCTGCGCCGCAGGCGTTTCTCGATCTGATCGGAGTGCAGTCGACCAACGGTCGACTCTACCCATTCACCCGGATTTAGCGGGCGCGGCCGGATCATCCGGCCGCCATGACCCTTCGCCTCGCCCTCGTTGTGCTGTTGCTGCTGCCGGGCCTGGCCAGCGCCCGTACGGTCTACCGCTGCGTGCAGGGCAACACGGTCAGCCTGGCCACCGCGCCCGAGCCGGGCTCGCGCTGTACGGCAAAACAGATTGACGACAACGCGGTGCAGGCGCCCAACCTGTGGGGCAACATGGGGGTGTTCAGCGGCGTGCTGTACGAGCGCGAGCAGGACGGCACCCTGGTCTATTCCACCCGCAACCTGCCCGGTTCGCGGGTGTACCTGAAGTTCACCGTGGCCACGCCGCCGGGCGAGCCGGCACATGAAGGCCTGGGCAAGGTTGGCGCGCCGCAGCTGGCGCCACATGCAACGCAGTTCAAGGCAGCAGCCAAGGCTACCGGCGTGGACGATGCCTGGCTGCGTGCGATCGCCCATGCCGAAAGCAACTTCGATGCGCTTGCCGTCTCGCGCAAGGGCGCGCAGGGCGTGATGCAGCTGATGCCTGAAACCGCGGTGGAGTACGGCGTGCGCGATCCCTTTTCGGCGCAGCAATCGATCGACGGGGGCGCGCGCTACATGCGCAGCCTGCTGCGCCGCTACAACGGCGACCGCCCGTTGGCAGCGGCAGCCTACAACGCCGGCATCGGTGCGGTGGCGCGCTACAACGGCGTGCCGCCGTACGCGGAAACCCTGGCCTACGTGGAAAAAGTGATGGCGCTGTACGCGCGCTACCGGCAGGCCATGGGCATCCGTAGCGAAGTGCCGGCGAAGTAGGGTGGTTCCGGCCGCAGCGGCATTCAGCGCGAAGACGCGTTTCCATACAGCGCGTAGCGCTCGATCCGCCCTACCTTGGCGATGGCCGCACGCACATCGGCGCGCTGCTTCAGCTGCCGCCAGCGTGCATCGATCTCCACTTCGGTGGGCAGCGACGGGTAGACGCGCATGTCCTGCAGGTCCAGCAGCGCCTCGGTACGGTCATCGGGCGACTGCAACTGGCCGATCAGCGCAGCAGCTGCACCGTCCAGATCGCCTTCTTCCAGCAGCATTTCCCGGTGGAAGGTGCGTGCCGTGTCGCGGTTGCGTACCAGGGTGGCCCGAGCGCTGGCTTCAGCGGCGGTGTCGCCACGCCTGCGTGCGGCCAGGAAGCCCACCAGCGCCTGCGCCGATTCGCCATAGGGGCTCAGGTCGTCCAGCCGCGCCAGCACCGACACGGCCTCGTCCAGCTGGTCGGTGGCAGCCAGCATGAAGGCCAGGTTGATCACGTGGTCAACATGGTCCGGCCCGCGTGAACCCACCTTCTCGGCCAGCCGAGCCGTGGCCACGGAATCGTCCAGGCGATCCAGCCGGCGCAGCGCGATCATCCGGTTGCTCAGCAGCCAGGCCAGCCATTGCGCCTCGGGGCCATTGGGCAGGTTGCCTTCGGCCACGAACCCGGCGATGCCGTCGCTGAACTGCACGACCTGCTCATTCTCGCCCAGCATCAACTGGGTGGAACTGAAATCGACCAGCGCGGCGTCCAGGCTGCGATCGAGCAGGCTGGAGACACGCAGTTCATCCAGATACTGGCGCGCGGCGCGCTCCGGGTCATAGCGTGGGTCATTGCGATCCACGTAGCGGTCGAAGCGTTTGTCGCTGCGCAGGGTGATCAGTTCCAGCGGTGTACGTACGCGCTCAAGCGTGGCCGCTACATCCCGGCCCGAATCGGTGTCGATCTGCAGGCTGGCCAGGAGCACCCAGAAGGCGCCTGGCTCCAGCCCATCACTCTTCCAGCCGTTGTCGAACAGGGCCTTGAGCACCTCGCGCCGGCGCGCAGGCTGGTCGCGCAGCGTGTACTGCAGGAAGCTGACCATCTGGGTATCAAATTCGAGCGGCTCGCGCGCATGCGCCGTGGCCTGCAGCAGATGGGTGACGGCCAGCTCGTTCTGGTCTTCGCTCAGATCGACCCACACCAGCGGCATCAAGGCCTCTACGTCGCCCGGGTCGACCGCCAGCGCCATCTGCAGGTAGCGGCGGGCCAGAGGGTTGTCATGCTGCAGGTAAGCGGTCATGCCACCAACCCGCGCGCCCTCGGCACGCGCTTCGGGTGCGAGCGTGGCCAACTGCGGATCGTCGATCAGCTTTTCGAATTCGACCATCGCGCCCAGCGTGTTGCCGCTGGTGGCGGTGGTCTGCGCGTTCTCCCAGCGCTGCTGGAACGTGGCGGCGGCGGTGCTGTCGGCAGCCCCCGCAGCAAGAGGCGCAGCCAGCAGGACGGCGGACAGCGCAAGTGGCAGCAGGCGGGCAGGGGACATGGCGGTTCCATCCTTGGCGTGAGCGCTGATTGAAACCCGCCGCGCGGCTGGCGGCAAGCAAGGGCCGGGTAGCCGGCGCTGCAGGTGGTGGCACAACGACAGTGCAGCGACTATCGTCGTGGGCTGAAATCGGCAGGGATGATGCGTAGCGATGGCACAGCGGCAGTGGTGGGTGGTGGGCGTGGTAGTAGTGACCGCAGCGGCGTTGGCCGCCACCTGGTGGCCTGATCGGGCCGCCGAGGTATCCGCCCCTGCAGGGCCGCAACCCACGCCCCTGGCCTGGACGGCGCAGATCGAAACGCTGGCCGGCGATGGCCATCCCGGCAATCGTGATGGCGCGGCCGCGCAGGCACGCTTCGCTGATCCCTACGCAGTGGTGCGCACGGCGCAGGGCGCGGTGTACTTCACCGACGCCGGCGACAACAACCGCATCCGCCGCTGGTGGCCCGACGGCCGCGTGCAGACCGTGGCCGGGCAGGGCGAGGGGCGCGTGGACGGCCCGGCGCTGCAGGCCAGCTTCCACACGCCTTCGGGCATTGCCGCCGATGCGCAGGGCAACCTGTACGTGGCCGACACCGGCAACCACGCGATCCGGCGAATTTCTGCCGACGGCCAGGTGACCACGCTGGCCGGCGGCGAGCAGGGGTATGCCGATGGACCTGCCGCACAGGCACGCTTCGATGGGCCGATGGGCATCGCCGTGGATGCGCAGGGCCAGGTGTTCGTGGCCGATACCTGGAACGACCGCATCCGCGTGATCGGCACCGATGGCCAGGTGCGGACCCTGGCCGGTGGCGACCGCCCGGGGTTCACCGATGCGATCGGCGGCGAGGCGCGGTTCGATACCCCGGTGGCCCTGGTCTTCGACGCGCATGGCGCGCTGCTGGTGGCCGATCTGTTCAACAACGCAGTGCGCCGCGTGGGTGCCGACGGCACGGTCAGTACGCTGGTGAGCAGCGGTGGGGTGATGAACGCCCCGCTGTCGTTGGCCACGACCCACGATGGGGTGCTGTACGTGGGTGACCTGGATGGGCGCGTGCTGCAGATCACCCCGCAGGGCCACCAGATTGCGCTGCTGGGCAACGACCGCTTGCCCCGCCTGGCGCGCCCCAGCGGTCTGGCCGTGGATGCCGATGGCAGCGTGCTGGTGGCTGATTCGACTGCCTACCGCCTGCATCGCCTGCGCCCGCTGCCAGTAGGCGAGCTTCCTGCCCCGGCCCTGGTGGGTCCGGCCGCCGATGCCGTGTTGCCCGATACGGGCGGACGCTGGCCGCTGGCACCGCAGGACGGCTGGCACGAAGTGGTGGGCACGCTGGGCGAGGTACGTGGCAACTTCAAGGGTGAGAGCCGCCACCACCTGCACGGCGGTTTCGATGTGCGCGGCGATGTGGGGCAGACCGTGCTGGCCATTGCCGAGGGCAAGATCAGCAGCCCGATCGCCGCCTGGAGCTTGGGCGGGCAGGGCGAAGGCCTGGCGGTGGATCGCTTGAAGTACATCCACATGCGCGTGGGCCGCACGCCGCGCGGTGAACCCTTCGATGCACGCTGGCAGCCGCTGTACGCCGACGATGGAACGCTTGAGCGCATCCGCGTGCGTCGTGGTACGCGCATCCACGTGGGGGATCGGCTGGGTAGCATCAACAGCCAGGCGCACGTACATCTGGCGCTGGGCACCGGTGGTTTCGAGACCAACGCAGTGGCACTGGGCTTCCACAACTACGCCGACCACTTCGCCCCGCGTATCACCGACGTGGCGTTGCTGGACGACAACGACCAACCCATGGCACCGGGCAGCGATGGCGTGGTGATGGTGGCGCGGCAGGGGCGTGGCGTGCAGATCGTGGTGGAGGCGTGGGACCAGGTGGACAACAACCTGCCGCGCCGCCGGCTGGGGCCGTACCAGGTGGGTTACCAGATCCTGGATGGCAACGGCCAGGCGTTGCAGGGCTACGAGCAGCCGCGCTGGAACATCGTGTTCAACCGCATGCCGCCGCAGAACCTGGCGGCGAAGGTGGCCTATGCGCCGGACAGCGGCATTACCGTGCACGGCAGCGCGGTTACCCGCTTCCGTTACCTGGTGACCAACACCGTGCGCGATGGCTTGATGGAAACCGGGCGCTGGCAGCCGGCGGCGCTGCCGCCGGGCGAGTACATCGTGCGTGCCAGTGCGCGTGACTACAGCGGCAACGAAGGCGTTGGCCGGCGCGAGATCAGGGTGCGGCTGCTGCCGTAGCGGCGGGCGCGCCGCAGCGTTCGCGTTCGGCGTCCATGTCTTCCAGCGGCCGCACTTCGATGCTGCCGAAGCGTGCCCAGGGGAAGTCGCGGGCGATGGCCATCGCCTCGTCGCGGTTGCGCGCGACGATCAGGTTGAAGCCGGCCAGCAGTTCGCGGGTTTCAGCGAAGGGGCCATCGAGAACGCGGCTGTGGCCGTCGCGCACGCGCAGGGTCTGTGCGGTGTCCACCGGCTGCAGTTTCTGTGCGGCCAGCAGGGTGCCTTCGGCCTGCAGTTGGTCGGCGTGGGCCAGGCAGTCGCGCATCAGCGCGTTGAATTCTTCGCTGGGCAGGGCCTGCAGCAGGGCGGGCTCGATGTAGATCAGGAGCAGGTACTGCTGCATGGGATGGTCCTGGCGTGGCGGGCGGGGTGACCATGATGGCGCAGGTCTGCGCGGAATCATGCTGCAGCGCGAGAAGCGCGCCTTCGGCGGGAAGCGGCGAACGGCGGAGCCCCTCCGTGGTGGGGCATTTTTTTAGGAGCGCTGGCTGGGCCGGTGGGGGTGGGGCCGCGGAACACGCCGTGAATCCATCCATGGAGGCTCGTAGGCGCCATCCATGGCGCCTGCGGTCCCGCCAGCCCACCCCGCCCGGCCACGGACAGGTTCCGTGCGCGCCAGCCACGGAGAGAAGAGGGAAGAGCGGAAAGCGGGTCGCGGCGCTGCGCTTGCTCGCAGCCCAGCATGGCTCGGCTCTACAGGGGCGTCGTTTGCCGGACAGAGTTCATCCACGCATGGCGTGGATCTACCACCGACCGGCAGCGTAGAGTCGAGCTCGCTCGACTGCAGATATGCGAGGCTGGGCTGGCGGGTCACGCCGTAAACCCTTCCTAGGCGCTCGTAGGCGCCTTCCAACCCCGCCCGGCCACGGACAGGTTCCGTGCGCGCCCGGCCACGGAGTGAAAAAGGAAGAGCGGAAAGCGGGTCGCGGCGCTGCGCTTGCTCGCAGCCGAGCATGGCTCGGTTCTACAGGAGCATCGTTCGCCGGACAGAGTTCATCCACGCGTGGCGTGGATCGACCACCGAAGCATCTCCCAGACAGAGTCCATCCACGTGTGGTGTGGGTCTACCGGACGCGCCGGGAGACTGTCAGGGGCGGGGAGGCATGGGTACGCGGGGTGTCAGCCGCATGGATGCGGCTGCCAAGCCTACAGGGACGTACTTGCGGCGTCCCCCGCGTACCCATGCCTTCCCGCCAGACCAGCACACCCGCTCTTGCCGTTGCTCTGGCTTCAAGCGCGGGTGCAGGGCCGCAGGCCCTGCAAGCAAAACAACCCCTTACTTGCCCCGCAGGCGGCTGTGCTTGAAGCCGTAGCCGAAATAGATCACGAAGCCGACGACGGTCCACACGCCCATCAGCATCCAGTTGTGCAGCGTCATCGCCGACAACAACGCCAGGCAGCTGATCACGCCCAGGCTGCAGACCAGCCAGGTTGCCGGAATGCGGAACGGGCGCGGCAGGTCGGGCTGGGTGCGGCGCAGGATCAGCACGCCGGCACACACCGCGGCGAAGGCGATCAGCGTACCCATTGAGGTCAGCTCGCCCAGGATATCCAGCGGGAACAGCGCCGCCAGCAGGGCAATGCCGATGCCGGTGATGACCGTGTTGATGTGCGGGGTGCGGTACTTCGGGTGGATCTTGGTGAACACCGGCGGCAGCAGGCCATCGCGGCCCATGATCATGAAGATGCGCGGCTGGCCGATCACCATCACCAGCACCACCGAAGCCAGGCCGATCAGGGCGCCCACTTCCACCACCCAGCGCAGCCAGCCCAGCTGCGGATGCGCAGCCACGGCGGTCACCACCGGCTCGTCGGTGCCCAGCAGCTGGAACGGCACCAGGCCGGTCATGACCGCGGCCATGGCGATGTACAGCACGGTGCAGATCACCAGCGACAGCATCATGCCGATCGGCATGTCGCGCTGCGGGCGGTGCGATTCCTGTGCGGCCACCGACACGGCCTCGAAGCCGATGTAGGCGAAGAACACCATGGCCGCGCCGCGCAGCACGCCTTCCATGCCGTACTTGCCCGGGCCTTCGTTGGCCGGAATGAACGGGGTCCAGTTGCTGGTGTCCACGTACTTCCAGCCGACCACGATCACCAGCACGATCAGGCCGGTCTTGAGGATGACCATGGCCATGTTCATCGCCGAGGACTTGCTGATGCCCACGTAGCACAGCCAGGTGAGCAGCAGCACCAGGATGGCGGCGGGAATGTTGGCGATCGCGCCGGTCGGGCGCAGCTGCGCGTCCAGCGGCGCGCTGACCAGGGCCGCCGGTAGATGGATGTCGAACTGGCTGAGGAAACTGAGGAAGTAGCCGGTCCAGCTGACCGCCACCGCCGAGGCCGACACGCCGTATTCCAGCACCAACATCCAGCCGATGAACCAGGCCGACAGTTCGCCGAAGGTGGCGTACGTGTAGGTGTAGGCGCTGCCGGACACCGGCACCATCGCGGCGAATTCGGCATAGGCAAGCGCGCAGAACGCGCAGCAGATCGCGGCCAGCACGAACGACAGCATGATGGCCGGGCCGGCGTGGTTGGCCGCGGCCTGGCCGGTGATGACGAAGATGCCGCCGCCGATCACCGCGCCGATGCCCAGCGCGGTCAGGCCCCAGGGACCCAGGTGGCGGCGCAGGCTCAGCCCGTTGGCGTCTTCATGGGCGGCATGCGGATGCTTGGTGGCCCACAGTTGCTTGAACATGTGTGTCGGTCTTGTCGAAGCGCCGTTCGAGGCGGCGCGGGAGAAAACGGACGGGCCGGCGCAGGGCCGGCCCGTAGGGGGATCAGGGCGACTTGGCCAGCTTGCTGTTGCGCATGCCGTAACCCAGGTAGATCAGCATGCCCAGCACGGTCCAACCCACGAACAGGTGCCAATGCACCACGAACGCCTGCCAGAACAGGAACAGGCAGGTGGCCGCACCCAGCGGGCAGATGATCCACACCGCCGGCACGCGGAACGGGCGGTGCAGTTCCGGGCGGCTGTAGCGCAGCACCAGCACCCCGATGCAGACGGTGGCGAAGGCCAGCAGGGTGCCCATCGATACCAGTTCGCCCAGCACGTTCAGCGGCACCAGGCCGGCCAGCGCGGCGGCGATGACGCCGACCACGATCGTGGCCCAGTAGGGCGTGCGGAAGCGGGCATGCACCTTGCCGAAGAACTTCGGCAGCAGGCCGTCGCGCGAGATCGTGTAGGCGATGCGGGTCTGGCCCATCATCATCACCAGCACCACCGAGGACAGGCCGGCGATGGCGCCGATCTCGACGAAGGTCTTCAGCCAGGCCAGGGTCGGGTAGGGCTCCAGCGCGGTAGCGACCGGCTTGTCAGTGCCCAGCAGGTGGTAGGGCATCATGCCGGTCAGCACCGCACAGACGATGATGTAGACCACGGTGCACACGGCCAGCGAACCGAGCAGGCCGATCGGCATGTTGCGCTGCGGGTCCTTGGTTTCGCCGGCGGCGGTGGACACCGCATCGAAGCCGATGTAGGCGAAGAACACGATCGTGGCCGCGCGGAAGATGCCACTCCAGCCGAACTCACCCGGCACGCCGGTGTTTTCCGGAATGAACGGCTGCCAGTTGGCCGGGTCGACATGGGCCGCGCCGATGCCGATGAACAGGCAGATGACGGTGACCTTGATCGCCACGATGATCGCGTTGACGAACGCGGACTGGGTCACGCCCACGTACAGCAGGCCCGACACGGCCGCCACGATCAGCACCGCCGGCAGGTTGAACAGCTTGCCCGACGATACGAATTCGCTGCCGGTCCAGGCGATGGGCGCGGCGCTGAGCAGATCCGGGAACGGCATGTGCAGGGTGGTGGTGATGAAGCTGATCAGGTAGGCCGACCAGCCCACCGCCACCGAGGCCGAGGCGAACAGGTATTCCAGCACCAGGCACCAGCCGATGAACCAGGCCATGCCTTCGCCCAGGGTGGCGTAGGAATAGGAATAGGCGCTGCCGGACACCGGCATCATCGCGGCGAACTCGGCGTAGCACAGGCCCGCCAGGGCACAGGCGAAGCCGGCCAGCACGAACGACAGCATCACCGCCGGGCCAGCGTGGTTGGCCGCGGCCTGGCCGGTGAGCACGAAGATACCTGCGCCGATCACCGCACCTACGCCCAGCAGGATGAGGTGTTTAGCCGTGAGGGTCCGTTTCAACGTGGCTTCGCCGTCCAGGCTGCCTTCGATGGGTTCGCCAGCATCGACGTGCCCGGCCGGTTGTACCGGCTTGACCCTCAACAGAGCTTTCAGCATGCAGAACTTTCCTGATGATCGGATTGGGAGGGCTGCCGATACGTTGCCGGCGGCCTGGAATGGTGAAGGCCGTGCGAACGGCCCGCTGTACCTTAGCCAAAGCTGAAGCCACCGCACAAGCGCAATCGCAACAATGCGCGGCGATAATGGCCGATGTTTTCCAGATCGCCCCGCATTCATGAACGAATCCGTCCAATCCCTTGCCGTGCTTGATGATCGGCTGCGCAGCCTGCTGCAGGACTATGCCGGCCGGGAGCCGTCCCACGGCGAGCTGGCTGCCGAATTCGGCACATTGCTGGACGATCCGGAAGATCCGTTCCGTCGCGAGCGCCTGGCCGGGCATTTCACCGCCAGTTGCTGGCTGGTCAGCGCCGATGGCCAGCGCGTGCTGCTGACCCATCACCGCAAGCTGCAGCGCTGGCTGCAGCTGGGCGGCCACGCCGATGGCGACCGCGACCTGGCCCGGGTGGCGCTGAAGGAAGGGGAAGAGGAATCTGGCCTGACCGGCCTGGTGCTGGAAGACCCAGCCATCTTCGACCTGGACAAGCATTGGATTCCCGAGCGCAAGGACGTACCGGGCCATTGGCACTACGACGTGCGTTTCGTGATCCGCGCCGTGGGCGGCGAGGCCTTCGTGCTGAGCGAGGAATCGCTGGCGCTGGCCTGGCGGCCGGTGGCCGAGGTCGCGGCAGATCCGCAATCGGACGCATCGATGCAGCGCATGGCGCGCCGGTGGTTGGCGCGTTGATGCATTCCGCCGGGCATGGCCCGGCGCTACCAGTAGATCCACGCCACGCGTGGATGGCGCGACGCGTCTATCAATACAAAATGCGCGTCCGCAACGTGCCCGCAATCGCCGCCAGCTCGTCGCGCACGGCGCTGGCCTGTTCCTCGCTGGCGGTGATGTCGATCACCACGTAACCCACCTTCGGGTCGGTACGCAGGAACTGGCCGTTGATGTTCACGTTGTGGCGCGAGAAGATCTCGTTCACCTTGGACAGCACGCCGGGCACATTCTGGTGGATGTGCAGCAGGCGCAGGCTGTCGGCATGTTCGGGCAGGGTCACTTCCGGGAAGTTGACCGCCGACAGGGTGCTGCCGTTGTCGCTGTAGCGCACCAGCTTGGCCGCCACTTCCACGCCGATGTTGTCCTGCGCTTCCAGGGTGCTGCCGCCCACGTGCGGAGTCAGGATCACGTTGTCGTGGCGGGTGAGCGGCGATTCGAAGATATCGCCGTTGCCCTTGGGCTCGACCGGGAACACGTCCAGCGCTGCGCCACCAATGTGGCCGCTGGCCAGAGCGGCATCCAGCGCATCGATGTCGACCACGGTGCCGCGTGCGGCGTTGATCACGTGTGCGCCCTTGCGCATCTTGGCCAGCTCGGTGCTGCCGATCATCCACTGCGTGGACGCGGTTTCCGGCACGTGCAGGGTGATGACGTCGGCGCGCGCCAACAGGTCATCCAGGCTGGCCGCGGCGCGTGCGTTGCCCAGCGCCAGTTTGGTCTCCACGTCGTGGAAGATCACCTGCATGCCCAGCGATTCGGCCAGCACGCCCACCTGGGTGCCGATATGGCCGTAGCCGATGATGCCCAGGGTCTTGCCGCGCACCTCGTGGCTGCCGCTGGCCGACTTCGACCAGCCGCCGCGATGGCATTCGGCGTTCTTCTGCGGAATGCCACGGGTCAGCATGATCGCCTCGGCAATCACCAGTTCGGCCACGCTGCGGGTGTTGGAATAGGGGGCGTTGAACACCGGAATGCCGGCCAGCTCGGCCGCATCCAGGTCCACCTGGTTGGTGCCGATGCAGAAACAGCCCACCGCGATCAGGCGCTTGGCTTCGGACAGCACTTCGGCGCTGAGCTGGCTGCGCGACCGGATGCCGACGATGTGCGCCTCGGCGATGCGCGCCTTCAGTTCGTCTTCGGGCAGGGCCTTGCTGTGGGCCTCGATCTGGCTGTAGCCGGCGGCGGTGAACACCTCCACGGCGGTCTGGCTGACCCCCTCCAGCAACAGCACACGGATATCCTGCTTGGGGAACGAGGTCTTCTTCGGCGACATGGGACGGCACGGCCAGTGGGACAGGGGCCGCTCACTATGCCAGATCACCGCGGCCATGGTGCAGTGCGGAATTGGTTGCATTCGAACCTATCGCCGCGTGTCGGCGGGACTGGACGCCCGCCCGCGCCGCTGGCACGCTTGCCCGTTCTTCACGCACCGCGCTGGACCGTCATGACCGATTCCCGCATCGCCTCGCTGCAGCAGGCCTGTCCCGGCCTGAAGCTGAAGACCGAGCCCGCCGACCTGGAACACTACGGCCGCGACTGGACCCGGCGCTGGACCCCGGCACCGCTGGTCATCGCGCTGCCCGCCACGGTGGAAGAGGTGCAGGCGGTGATGCGCTGGTGCGCGGCCGAAGGCGTGGCCGTGGTGCCCTCCGGTGGCCGCACGGGGCTGTCCGGCGGCGCGGTGGCGGCCAACGGCGAGCTGGTGCTCAGCCTGGAGCGCATGAACAAGGCGCTGGCCTACGATGCCGTGGACCGTACCCTGGTGGTGCAGGCCGGCATGCCGCTGGAAGCCCTGCACAACGCCGCGCTGGAACACGGCCTGATCTACCCGGTGGATTTTGCCGCGCGCGGTTCGTGCTCGATCGGCGGCAACATCGCCACCAATGCCGGCGGCATCCGCGTGATCCGTTACGGCAACACCCGCGAATGGATTGCCGGCCTGAAGGTGGTGACCGCCAGCGGCGAGCTGCTGGAGCTCAACAAGGGGCTTATCAAGAACTCCAGCGGCTACGACTTCCGCCAGCTGCTGATCGGTTCGGAAGGCACGCTGGGCGTGATCGTGGAAGCCACCGTGAAGCTGACCGACCCGCCGCCGGCCAGCAACGTGATGCTCCTGGCGGTGCCCAGCTTCGACGTGCTGATGCAGGTGTTCGCCGCGTTCCGCGCGCGCCTGCAGCTGCAGGCCTTCGAATTCTTCACCGACCGGGCGCTGGAGCACGTGCTGGCGCATGGGGCGCAGGCCCCGTTCGACGAAGTACACCCGTACTACGTGGTGACCGAGTTCGCGGCCAACGACGAGGCGCAGGAAGCCGCTGCGATGGCGGCCTTCGAAGACTGCATGGGCAATGGCTGGGTCAGCGACGGCGTGATCAGTGCCAGCGATGCCCAGGCGGCCCAGCTGTGGCGCCTGCGCGAGGGCATCACCGAAGCGCTGGCCCGCTACAAGCCGTACAAGAACGATGTATCGGTGCGGATCTCGGCCATGCCGGCGTTCCTGGCTGAAACCCAGGGGCTGATCGGCCAGGCCTACCCGCATTTCGACGTGGTCTGGTTCGGCCATATCGGCGATGGCAATCTGCATATCAACGTGCTCAAGCCCGATGACACCAGCGATGCCGATTTCGTAACGCAGTGCGAGCACGTGACCAAGCTGCTGGCGCAGGTGCTGGCGCGCTTCGATGGCAGCATTTCCGCCGAGCACGGCATTGGCCTGGTCAAGAAGGGCTACCTGGACAGCACCCGTGGCCCGGCCGAGATCGCATTGATGAAGGCGGTCAAGCGCGCCTTCGATCCGGAAGCACGGCTGAATCCCGGCAAGCTGTTCGACGTCTGAGTCGCACATCTTTTTCACGATGCCGTTACGCTTCACCCATTCCCCCTGCGAACCGCCCACCATGATCCGATCCGCGCTGATGCTTGCCCTGCTGTCCCTGCCGCTGGTCGGCTTCGCTTCCAGCTTCGCCGGTACCTCGGCTGGTTCGGCCACTGGCGCCTCGTCCGGTTCGTCCGGCAGCAGCTCCGGTGATCACAAGGTGGTGCTGGCCGCGCGCGATGATGCGGCGGCCTTCGTGGCCACCGATGGCCAGATCCGTGGTGCGCGCCTGCAGGCGGCGCTGGTGCACCTGCGCGAGCAGGATGCCGGCGCGCAGCAGCAGAGCGATCTGGAACTGGCTCGGGCACTGCTGGCCCGTTGATGCGGGCGCAATGAGCTCGGCCAGCAGCGTCGCCGGGCATGGCCCGGCGCCACCAACCACGCC
>NZ_JACVUD010000030.1:0-45602 GCF_016624905.1 Stenotrophomonas sp. S49
GGGGCCGCCCCCCCCCCCCCGCGGCCCGCCGGCCCCCCCCCCGGCGGAGAGCGGATCAGCAGAACAGCTGCAGGATATCCAGTTCGCCGTCGGCGAAGAAGTCCATGCACAGCCCCACCACCATGATCAGGCCCAGCGTGGTGGCGCCATGGGTGATGAAGATCGAATGCGCCAACGCGCGCGCCGAGCGCCCCATCTTCATGCAGACCCGGGCCAGCCCCTGCAGGCGCCCGCTGACCGAATGCACATGGGCGCGCACCGGCTCCTGCACGCTGTTCATGGCCTCGGCCATCATCGCCTGCAGGCGTTCGGGCCGCTCGCCGTAGTACTTGGCCACGCCGTAGCCGAACATCAGCCAGTCGCGGGCCTGTGCCTCGGCCAGGTCCATCACTTCCAGCGGGTCTTCTTCGAAATCGATGAAGCCCACCTTCTGCCCGTCCCAGGTGAGATTGCGCGGCAGCGGTTGGCCGAAATAGGCCCCGCGCGCATGTGCCTCGGCCAGCGCCTGCATGGCCGCGGCCACCAGGCGGTCGCGACCGGCCGCGTCGGCCTCGCGCAGGCAGGTATTGAAGGAGCTGCCGTTGTCGCCGATCACCAGCGCGGCGTGGCCGCTGCCGATCACTTCGGGCACGTTGACGCCCTGCGCATGCAGTTCGCCCAGTCGGCGCGCTTCGGTTTCGCGGGCGGCATCACCACCACGGTGCGGCGGCGGACGCAGCGCGTCCAACTGGAAACGATGGGCGACGAAGTTCAGCAGGCCCAGGGCCAGTGCGCGGCTTCCCTTGCCGTACTGCTTCAGCCAGGCGCGCTGCCCTTCAATGACGATGGGCTCAACCATGACGGTTCTCCTAAACGCGTTACGGCCCCAGAGGGGCCGTAACGACAGATTCACGTTGTCGTAACTGACGCTATCAATAGCGCAGCAGAGCCGAACCCCACGTGAAGCCGCCACCGAACGCTTCCAGCAGCAGCAGCTGGCCGCGCTCGACCTTGCCCGAACGCACGGCGGCGTCCAGCGCCAGCGGCACCGAGGCCGAGGAGGTGTTGCCGTGGCGATCGACGGTGACCACCACCTGGTCCATCGACATGTCCAGGCGCTTGGCCGTGGCTTCGATGATGCGCAGGTTGGCCTGGTGCGGGATCAGCCAATCCAGGTCGGACTTGTCCAGGCCATTGGCCTCCAGGGTTTCGTCCACGACCGAGTCCAGCGCCTTCACGGCGTACTTGAACACGTCGTTGCCCTTCATGTTGATGGTGCCGCCGCCATTGGCGCCGCCCTTGAAACCGACCGACACGCCCACCGGGTTCCACAGCAGCTCTTTCTTGCTGCCATCGGAATGCAGGTGGGTGCTGAGGATGCCGGTCTCTTCGTCGGCCTTGAGCACGACCGCGCCGGCGCCATCGCCGAACAGCACGCAGGTGGTGCGGTCTTCCCAGTCAACGATGCGGGTCAGGGTTTCCGTACCGATCACCAGCACGTGGCGGGCATCACCGGAACGGATGAATTTGTCGGCCACGCTGAGCGCGAACACGAAGCCCGAGCAGGCGGCGTTCACGTCGAAAGCGGGGCAACCCGACGCACCGAGCTTGGCCTGGATCAGGCACGCGGTGGACGGGAAAATAAGGTCAGGCGTGGTGGTACCCACCACGATCATGTCGAGCTGGCTGGCATCGATGCCGGCCGCTTCGAGCGCACGCAGCGCGGCCTGGTAGCCGAGATCGCTGGTGGTTTCGCCTTCGGCAGCAATGTGCCGTTCGCGGATACCGGTGCGCGTCTGGATCCACTCGTCCGAGGTTTCGACCATTTTTTCCAGGTCGGCGTTGGTCAGGACTTTTTCCGGCAAATAGCTACCGGTGCCCGCGATCCTCGAGTAGATCCGCTTGCTCATCATGTTTCCTGTTGCGCGGGCCGCCGATCACCGGCACACCCGGGAAGAAAGGCGAAGGCCGCTGCCCGCAGGCAGCGGCCTTCCCGGCACATCAATCTTCTTCGACGGCCGAGGTCTTGGTCTGGATGACCTTCTTGCCGCGGTAGAAACCGTCAGCAGTGATGTGGTGACGCAGGTGCACTTCGCCGGTGGTCGGGTCGGTCGACAGCTGCTTGGCGCTCAGGGCGTCATGCGCACGGCGCATACCGCGGCGGGACGGGGTGACACGGGATTTCTGGACAGCCATGGGATTGCTCCAAACTCGGTTCGTTTTTGCTTCGTCGTATCGTCGCGCAGGACGCCAGCGCCCAGCACACTTTCGCTTTCGCCGCAGCCGCCGACGACAATCCGGCTGCTAATGCTTCTATTCTTTCTTCAGGGCCGCCAACGCCGCAAACGGATTGGCTTTCTTCGTTTCTTCTTCGCTTGGTGCCCAGTCCTGGTCGACGGCTTCACCGTCGGGTGACAACGGCACCACCGGCACCGCCAGCACCAACTCGTCTTCGACCAGGTCCAGCGGCCGCAGCTGGCCATCTTCCGGCACCAGCAACGCTTCGTACTCTTCCGGCAGGGACGATTCCTCGTCCTCGTCGCGGATCAGGCCAAGCCTCTGGGTCATCTTCACCGGCAACAGGAATCGCTGCATGCTGCGCTGACAGGTCAGCGGCAACGCGGTATCGATGGTCAGTTCCACATAGGATACCCGCAAGACCTCGTCGCGACCGAATTCAAGCGAGTAACTGCACTCACCGTCGGTATCGGCGACCAAGCCCTGCAGGCGGGTCAATTCAGCCAAAGAGACCTGGCCGTCGAAGCGCCTGCGCGCTACAACCATCCGCCAAGCATCCAGCGTTTCGGGCACGTTCGCGGACATAAGCCGCTGAATACTAAGGATCAGCCCGCCCGCTGTCAAATACCCCGCCGGGCGGGGCTTGCTGCGGGCCTTCACGCCGGGCCAGACTGCCCCGCCCTGCCCCGGAATTATCGCATGTCCGCCCTGCTGCTGGCCTCCACCTCCCGCTACCGCCGTGACCTGCTGCAACGGCTGGACCTGCCCTTCGACTGCGCACGCCCGGACGTGGACGAGACCCCGGGCGCCGGCGAGGCACCGGCCGCGCTGGCGGTACGCCTGGCCGCCGCCAAGGCCGCCGAGGTGGCCGCGCGCCACCCGGGCGCCTGGGCGATCGGTTCGGACCAGGTGGCCGATCTGGACGGCCTGCCGCTGGGCAAGCCGGGCACGGTGGACGCCGCCTGCGCGCAGTTGGCCGCCATGTCCGGGAGGACCGTGCGCTTCCATACCGCCATCAGTCTCACTCGTGATGGAGACGAGCTGGCAGCCGTGGATGTGACCGAGGTCCGCTTCCGCGTTC
Source organism: Stenotrophomonas sp. S49 (assembly GCF_016624905.1). Lineage (NCBI taxonomy): Bacteria > Pseudomonadati > Pseudomonadota > Gammaproteobacteria > Lysobacterales > Lysobacteraceae > Stenotrophomonas > Stenotrophomonas sp. S49. Next base: position 3,299 of record NZ_JACVUD010000030.1, read on the forward strand.
TCAGCCAGGACGAGATCGCCCGTTACGTGGCGGCCGAACAGCCACTGGACTGCGCCGGCAGCTTCAAGTGCGAAGGACTGGGCATCAGCCTGTTCGAGGCGATCGACAACCGCGATCCCACCGCGCTGGTCGGCCTGCCCCTGATCGCCCTGTGCGGGCTGCTACGGAAGGCCGGCTTCGCCGTGCCATGACCCCGCATTGGTAGCGTCGAGCTTGCTCGACTGAATGTACCCGGCAGTACAAAGCAGTCGAGCAAGCTCGACTCTACGCACCAGGCGGTCGAGCACGCTCGACATTGCGCGTTACGGGGCAACCTCGAACGGTTGTTCCTGCCACTGCTCCACGCTGCCGTCGCGGCCATGCAGGCGCAGGCCCAGCCAATGCCGGCCGGGCGCCAGCGCGCGCGTATCCACGCTGGCATCGAAGCCTACGTGCGGGTGGCTGGGATCGGTGGTGCCCGGCCAGGCCGCGCGGATGTCGAATTCGCGGCCATAGCGGGCATCACCCAGCGATTGACCATCCAGCAGCACTTCCACCCGCGACAGGCCGACACCGTCCTTGAAGGCCCAGCCCTTCACCGCAAGCGTGCCGGAAACGACATCACCATTGGACGGCGCATCCAGCCACGCCATCGCCGGGGTCACGCATGGCGCGTCCACGCGCTGCGCCGGCAGGCGGAACAACAGGAAGCGCTGGAAGCCGTGATCGCTGCTGACCACCCGTGGCGGCGGCAACGGCCCCACCTGTTCGCACACCGCGTGGTAACGCTGCAGCAGATCGCGGTAGCGCTGGTCACTGGGCGACAGCACCAGCAGCATCGGCTGCTGCCGCGTGCCATCGTGCAGCAACTGCCACTGCGCCAGCTGCGCGCTGCGCCCATGCTTGTCGTTGAGCGGGTGCGGCAGCACCGCGATATCCCCATCGCCAAGCTGGAACCCCAGCTCGGCGCCGACCTTGAAGTTACCGGCGAGCACCCGGGTGCCTTCCGGCATCTGTGCCAGCTCTTCGCGTACCGCCGCCGCCAGCGGCTGCCAGCCGGCGAAGTTGCGCGGGTAATACTTGTTGCCCGCCAACTGTTCGCGCAGGCCCGGCGAGGACGCCATCAGGTAATAGGAAAACGCCAGCACCATGCCTGCGCCCGCCAGCCACCAGCCGGTGCGGCGCAGGCCGCGCGGCCAGCCGTTGAGCACCACCGGCACCGCCACCAGCAGGGCCAGGTAGCCCGGCAGCGGCCAGTGGAAGCTGATGCGCTCCACATCGGTGAAGAAGCCGAGCACGAAGATGCCCAGCGTGGATACGCCGCCCACCAGGCCGAAGTAGCGCCACTGCACGCGCGCACCGCCACCGCTGCGGGTACCGGCCAGCGCCACCTTCCACATAGCAATGCACAGGATGGGCGTGACCAGCATCGGCTGGATCACCAGGAACCACAGCCCGCGCCACTCGAATGCCCACGGATGGCGCTCCACCACCTGGAATTTCAGGCCGGCATCGTGGTTGTCGGCATTCCAGGCCAGCAGCGGCAGCCAGGCCAATACGCCAACCGCCAGCGCCACCCACACGCGCGGGTCGGCCAGCATGCGCCGCCCCTGCGGCAGCGCCAGCAGGGCAATGAAGCCCACGCCGATGACACCAATAAAGCGGTAGTGGCTGAGCGCGCCGATCAGCAGGCCCAGGCCCAGCTTCACCGCCGAAGAGGCATCGACGTTGCGCAGCAGGCGCGCACCGGCGTCCAGGCACAGCACTGCCGCCAGCGCCATCGGCACATCGGGCACGGCCAGCAGGCCCAGCGTGGCCGACAACGGCATCAACAAGGTCAGGCTGCCGGCCTGCCAACCGGCCACCGCGCCGAACCAGCGGGTGGCCACGCGCGAAACCAGCAACGGCAACAACGCGCCGATGGCCAGGAACGGCAGGCGCAGCGCCAGCACATGATGGCCACCGATTTCCACGCCCAGCCGCGCCAGCCACGCGGTCAGGCCGGGCAGATCGGAATAGGCGGCCGCAAGGTGCTGGCCCTCCTGCCAATAGAACGCCTCATCGACGAACAGGGGCAGCCGTGCGGCCACGACCAGCTTGGCCGCTGTGACGAGCGTCCATAACCAGACAAATATCGTGCGTGCGCGCTGTTCGCCCTGCATTGCTCTATGGATAGAATCGATGGGTTCCCGAACGTGAGACGATCATGACAGCTTCGTCCCCCATGCCCAGCATGCTAACCGATCAACTGCGACAGTCCCTGCGCAATGCGCAGGACCAGGTCAACGCGCTGGTGCTGGGCAAGGTGCAGGAGGTGCGCCTGGCCTTCGTTGCCCTGCTTTCCGGCGGCCATCTGCTGATCGAGGATCTGCCCGGCCTGGGCAAGACCACGCTGGCGCACGCATTGGCCAGCAGCCTGGGGCTGGGCTTCCAGCGCGTGCAGTTCACCTCCGACCTGCTGCCCGCCGACGTGCTGGGCGTGTCGGTGTACGACGCCGGCAGCCGCCAGTTCCAGTTTCATCCCGGCCCGGTGTTCACCCATGTGCTGCTGGCCGATGAGATCAACCGCGCGCCGCCGCGCACGCAGAGCGCCCTGCTGGAAGCCATGGCCGAACAGCAGGTCACGCTGGACGGGCAGACGCATACCCTGCCGGACCCGTTCTTCGTGATCGCCACGCAGAACCCGGTGGATCTGTCGGGCACGTTCCCGCTGCCCGATTCGCAGCTGGACCGCTTCCTGCTGCGCCTGGCCATGGGGTATCCCAGCCCGCAGGCCGAGCGCGAGCTGCTGCGCGGCACCGACCGCCGCGACCTGATTGCGCGCGCGGTGCCGCAGCTGGATGACAACCAGGTGCGGCAATTGCGCGAAGCGGTCGGCCAGATCCATGTGAGCGATGCGCTGGTGGATTACGTGCAGGCGCTGCTGACCCGCAGCCGCCAGCATGCAGGCGTGCGCGTGGGCCTGTCACCGCGCGCCGGCCTGGCCCTGCTGCGCGCGGCCAAGGCGCATGCCTTGCTGCTGGGCCGCGGCCATGTGGTGCCCGAAGACGTGCAGACCCTGTTCGTCGCGGTCGCCGGCCACCGCCTGGTGGGCGAAGCCGAATCCAGCGCCGGTCCGGCCCTGGCACGGGCGATCCTGCAGACGGTGGCGGTCGATTGAACGTCTCCTCGCGCTGGGCACGGCTGCAGTTGCTGGCGCGCCCACGCACGCCGGAGGCATTGCCGCAGCGGCTGGACCGCCGCCGCATCTACGTGCTGCCCACGCGTTTCGGCCTGTTCGTGGCCACCCTGCTGGCGGCCATGCTGCTGGGCGCACTGAACTACAACAACAACCCGGCGCTGCTGTTGGCCCTGCTGCTGGCAGCGGCCGCGGTGGCCAGCGCGATTGCCGCGCACCTGCAGCTGTCCGGCGTGCAGGTCGATGCGATCGCCGCCGAGCCGGTCGCAGCCGGGCAACCACTGCGGCTGCGCATCGATCTTTCCGTGCGCGACCCGCGTGCGCGCCACGGGTTGCACCTGCAACTGGGCGACAGCCAGGCCTGGACCGACCTGCCGGCGCAGGGCCGCGGCGAAGTGGAACTGGATGTACCCACGCAGCGGCGCGGCTGGCTGGACCTGCCGCGCGTGCGCCTGTCCAGTACCCAGCCGCTGGGCCTGGTGCGGGCCTGGTCGTGGGTCTGGCCCGAACAACCGCTGCTGGTCTACCCCCACGCCGAAGCACAGGGCCCGGCCCTGCCCGAGCGCGGCAGCGACCCGCTGCACACCCGCGCCCATGCCAGCGGCGAGGAACTGCACCAGCTGCGCCCGTACCGCGCCGGTGACCCACCGCGCAGCATCGCCTGGAAACATTCAGCGCGGCGCGACAGCCTGCTGGTACGCGAATACGAGAAGCCGGTCGGCATCGAGGTGATGCTGGACTGGCGCGCCCTGGCACCGATGGCCGGCGAAGCGCGCATTGCGCGGCTGGCGCGCTGGGTCGACCTGGCCGAACGCGAAGGCCGCCGCTATACCCTGCTGCTGCCCGGCCAGCCCGCGCTCGGCCCCGGCCAGGGCGCCAGCCACCACCATCTGTGCCTGCGCGCACTGGCCCTGTTGCCGCATGACTGACACCGCGCCCCTGATCGATCGCAACGCGCGCTACTGGACGCTGGCCAGTGCGGCGCTGGCCCTGCTGCCGCTGCTGCTGCAGTTGCCCACGCTGTTGGCCGCGCTGTTTGCCGGCGCCGCCGTGCTGACCGCCCTGCTGTCGCAGCGGCGCGTGCTGCCGATGCCGGTGCGCGTGCTGCTGGTGCTGGCCATGCTGGGCGCCATCGTCTGGCAGATGGGCGCCATGCGCCCCGGCCGCGACACCGGCTGCGCGCTGCTGGCGGCGATGCTGGCGATCAAGTCCAGCGAGCTGCGCAGCCTGCGTGATGCGCGCAGCCTGATCGGCTTCGCCCTGTTCGCACCGTTTGCCGCCTTCCTGCTCGACCAGGGGCCGCTGACCACTGCGCTGGCAGCACTGGCCGGCATCACCGGCCTGCTGGCGCTGCAGCGCCTGGCCCAGGGCGAAGGCCATAGCGCGCCGGTGCCGCTGCGCGGTCAGCTGCACGGCGTTGGCCGACTGCTGCTGATCGGCCTGCCGCTGGCGCTGGCCTGCTTCTGGCTGTTCCCGCGCCTGGCCACGCCGTTGTGGGGCATTCCCGATCGCGCCGTCGGCACGCCGGGGCTGTCCGACACGATGGAGCCGGACCAGTGGCTGGACCTGATGGCCGACGATACGCCCGCCCTGCGCGTACAGTTCTTCGGTGCAGCGCCGGCGGCGGAACAGCGCTACTGGCGCGGCCCGGTGATGACCCGCTTCGATGGCCACGTGTGGCGGCGCGATCCCGCCACACAGTTCCGCACCCCGGCGGTCGTAGAACAGACAGGATCTGGCTGGGATTACCAGATCGATTACGAGCCCACCGACCGCCGCCAGCTGGTGGCGCTGGACCTGCCGCGCAGCGCACCGGCCGGGGCCCGCCTGGATGCGGACATGAGCCTGTCCAGCGACCGCCGCCTGACCGCACTGACCCGCTGGCGCCTGCAATCGGCACCAGCACGCCGCTTCGATGCCACGCTGTCGGCCGAACAGCGCCGTGCGGCATTGCAGTTGCCGGCAGGCTTCAACCCGCGCACCGCTACGCTGGCCCGGCAGTGGCGCCAGGAAGCGGGCAATGACGATGCCGCCGTGGTACGCCGGGCGCTGGCCTGGATCACCACTGACTTCTCCTACACGCTGGAAACTCCGGTGGCCGGGCGCGATCCGGTCGATGCCTTCCTGTTCGACTACAAGGCCGGCTTCTGCCAGCACTTCAGTTCGTCCTTCGTGGTGCTGATGCGCAACGCCGGCATTCCCACGCGGGTGGTGACCGGCTTCGCCGGCGGCACCCGCAACCGCATCGGCAATTACTGGGTGGTGCGCCGCATGGACGCCCACGCCTGGGCCGAAGTGTGGCTGCCGCAGCAGGGCTGGGTGCGGGTGGACCCGACCGCCGCGGTGGCACCGGAACGGATCCTGGACACGCTGGATGACCGCCTGCAGGCCGGCGCCGACACCGACCTGCAACAGCGCTGGCTACAGATCGGCCAGGTGGGCGATTGGCTGCGCCGCGGCTGGAACGATCTGGTGCTGTCCTTCGACGCACGCCGCCAGCAGCAGATGCTGCAGCCGCTGGGGCTGGACGATCTGGGGCCAGGACAGCTGCTGGCTGGGTTCGTGACGGCCGCGTTGCTGGCACTGGCCTGGATGGCCTGGCTGCTGGCACGTGGCGAGCGCGAGCGCGATCCCCTGCTGCGCGCCTGGCACCGCCTGGGCCGGCGCTACGCGCGGCGCGGCCTGGGCCGCGAACCGCATGAGCCGCCCATGGTGTGGGCCCGCCGCGTGCATGCCCAGCAGCCTGATCCTGCCCTGCTGGCACTCAGCCAGCGTTTCGCTGACGCGCGTTACGCTGGCACTCGCACCGACCTCGCCGCATTATTGCGGGACCTGCGCAGGCATCGCCCGTCTTCCGGAGCTTCCCAATGAAAACCAAGTTCCTTCTTACTGCCGTGGCCACGCTGGCCCTGTCGGCCTGCGCAACGGCACCCAAGCCGCTGCAGGGACAGTTCAGCCTGGTGTCCCCGCGCGATTCGGTCGCCACCCAGCAGGTCGGCACGCCGGTCCGTTGGGGCGGTCGCATCATTGAAACCCTGCCCGGCCAGGGCGAGACCTGCTTCCAGATGATCTCGCGCCCGCTCAATGGCAGTGGCCGTCCGAACACCACCTCCTCCGACGCCAGCGACGGCCGCTTCATTGCCTGCCGCGCCGGCTTCTACGACCCGGCCGTGTTCGAAGCCGGGCGCGATGTGACCTTCATCGGCAAGATCGACGGCTATTCCAATACGCGCATCGGTGACTACGATTACCGCCTGCCGAAGCTGGCCGCCGATGTGATCTACCTGTGGCCGGAACAGCGCCAGGTGGATGTGGTGCCCTACCCGTACGGTCCGTATGGCCCGTGGGGCCCGGGCCCGTACTGGGGCTACGGCCGCTGGGGCTGGTGGTAAGTACGGAAAGGCCGCCCCAGGGCGGCCTTTTTTACGGGTGCCATCACCCTGGCCATGCGTGGATGCGGTGGCCTCAACGCCCCGGCGTACCGAAATGCCCCAGCGGCGCGCCGGCCAGCAGATGCATGTGGATATGGAACACGGTCTGCCCGGCATGCTCGCGGCAGTTCATCACGATGCGGTAGCCGTCTTCGGCCAAACCCTCGCTGCGCGCGTAGGCCGCGGCGGCCAGCGCCAACTTGCCGATCAGGTGCGCCTGCGACGGCTGCAGATCATCCAGCGTGGGGATGATCTCGTTCTTCGGAATGAACAGCACGTGCACCGGCGCCTGCGGTGCGATGTCCTTGAAGCCCAGCACCTCGTCGTCTTCGTAGACGATGGTGGCCGGGATCTCGCGGCGGATGATCTTGCTGAAGAGGGTTTCGCTGCTCATGGTCGGCCTCGGCGGGATATGCCCAGCATTGTAGGCCGGCGATAGCAGGCATTGCCCGGCCGCGCGTCAGTCGCGGAATTCGCTGCGGGTGCCGAAGGCGTGCGACAGCGTGCCGCGATCGACGTATTCCAGTTCGCCCCCCAGCGGCAGGCCCTGGGCCAGGCGGCTGGGCCGCACCTGGCGGGCGCGCGCCAACTGCGCCAGGTAGTGCGCGGTCGCTTCGCCTTCCACAGTGGCACTGGTGGCGATGATCAGCTCCTGCACCTCGCCCTGGGCCAGGCGCTGCTCCAGCTGTTCCAGGCCCAGCTCGCGCGGGCCCACGCCATCGAGCGGTGACAAGCGCCCCTGCAGCACGAAGTAGACACCGCGGAAGCCGGTGGCGCTTTCAATGGCCAGGCGGTCGGCCGGCGATTCCACCACGCATAGCTGGCTGCGCTCGCGGCTGCCGTTGGCGCAGGTGGGGCACACCTCGCTCTCGCTGAAATCGCGGCATTGCGCGCAGTGGCCGATGCGCTCCACCGCCAACGCCAGGGTTTCGGCCAGGCGCTGGCCGCCCTCGCGCTCGCGTTCCAGCAGGTGGTAGGCCATGCGCTGGGCCGTCTTCTGGCCCACGCCCGGCAGCACCCGCAGCGCATCGATCAGTTGTTCAAGCAGAGGTGCGGACACGGCGGCAGGCTTTGTAGAGTCGAGCTCGCTCGACTGAAGGGCTTCGTAGAGTCGAGCTTGCTCGACTGAAGGGCTTTGTAGAGTCGAGCCATGCTCGACTGATTCATGCATGCAGTCGAGCAAGCTCGACGCTACGGAACGACCAGTCGAGCAAGCTCGACTCTACGGGAGAAGCCGTCGAGCACGCTCGACGCTACGGGCATCAGAACGGCAGCTTCATGCCCGGCGGCAGCTGCATGCCGGCCGTGGCCGAGCCCATCTTCGACTTCGATTCGGCGTCGATCTTGTTGGACGCGTCGTTGAAGGCAGCAGCGATCAGGTCTTCCAGCATTTCCGGATCGCTGGTCAGCGACGGGTCGATGCGCACCTTGCGGCATTCCTTCGCACCGGTAAGGGTGACGCTGACCATGCCGCCACCGGCGCTGCCGGTCACTTCGATCCTGGCGATTTCTTCCTGGGCCTTCTGCAGGTTTTCCTGCATCTTCTGGGCCTGCTGCATCAGTTGGGCGATATTCCCGCGCATGTCGTCTTACTCGTCAAAAGTACGGATGGAATCGGAAACGACCCGGGCGCCGTGCTGCTGGATCAGCAGCTGGACTTCCGGATCGTCCATGAAGGTGGCCTCGGCGGCCTGCTGGCGCTCGCCACGCTGGCGGTCGGCACGCTGGTGCAGGGTCTCGGCCGGCACGTGTTCGGTTTCCACGGTCTCGACCACGATCCGCAGCGCCTGGCCCAGGGCCTTTTCCAGCACCTCGCCCAGCGCCGCCAGCGCGCGCTCGGAGCGCAGGTATTCAAATCCGGGCGAAAGCCCCAGTTTCAAGGTGCCCTGCTGGCAACTGATGAAGGCGGCGTTGGCGGCCAACTGGCGCGAAGGGCCGTTCAGGCCGCTGCCGGCCACCAGGTCCAGCCAGTCCTCGGCACTGGCCAGTTCGCTCACCGCTTCCTGCGGGCCACGGTCGGCAGCCGCCGGTGCGGGCGCAATGGCAATGCCTTCCGGCTGGAACGAGCGCTCTTCGGCAACCTCGGCGGGCTGTGCCGGCGACGGCGGTTCGTGCCAAGGGGCGACCATGGCCGCCTCCGGGGTGGCATGCGCGGCGGCCAACGACGCATCACGGGCGTGGGCGGCCTCGGCCTCCTCGGTGGCCCACGGCGGCAGATCGTCGCTCGCTTCGGCCGGCGGCGCGGCAATCTCGGCCCTCACCGGCGTGGGGGTTTCGGGTTCTTCCACCGGCACCGGTTCAGGTTCCGGGGTGGGTTCCGGTTCCGGTTCAGGCTCCGGTTCGCGCGGCGGCGGCTCGGGCTGCGGCGACGGGGTATGCGCTGCGGCGCTCACCTGCTCTGGCGCCGCCGGGGCCTGGGCCGAGGCAGCGGCGGCCGGAGCGGCCTCCTGGCTGCCACCGGCACCACCGCCACTGGGTGCATTGCCGGCCGGGGCAGCGCCTGCGGCCGGGTCCACCGCACGCGGGACCGGCGGCACCGCGGCGGCCGGGCGGAAGGCCAGCATGCGCAGCACGGCCATTTCAAAGCCTGCGCGCGGGCTCGGCGCCAGCGGCAGGTCGCGGCGGCCATTGAGCGCCATCTGGTACCACAGCTGCACCACTTCCGGGCGCAGGCGGGCAGCGAAGGCGGCCACGTCCAGACCTTCGGCGGCGGCAGCCGCACCCGGAACCAGCTGCTGCACCTGGATACGGTGCAGGCCCTCGGCCAGCGCTTCCAGCACGCCGCTCCAGTCGGGCGAAAACTCGGCCAGCGCCGCCACTACCTGCAGCAGGCGCGCGCCCTCGCCGTCGGCCAGGGCATCCAGCATGGCCGCCACCTGGGTGCGGTCCACGGTGCCCAGCATGGTGCGCACCACGTCGTCGCGCAGGGCACCACCGGCATAGGCAATGGCCTGGTCGAGCAGCGACAGGCCATCACGCAGGCTGCCATCGGCGGCCTTGGACAGCTGCACGATGGCGCTGGGGTCGGACTCGATCTCCTCGGCGGCCAGGATGCGGGTCATCTGGCCCTGGATCTGGTCCTCGTCCAGCCGCTTCAGGTTGAACTGCAGGCAGCGGCTGAGCACGGTAACCGGCAGCTTCTGCGGGTCGGTGGTGGCCAGCAGGAACTTCACATGCTCCGGCGGCTCTTCCAGCGTCTTCAGCAGCGCGTTGAACGCCGCCTTGGACAGCATGTGCACTTCGTCGATCAGGTAGACCTTGTACTTGCCGCGCGAGGGCATGTACTGGGCGTTTTCGATCACCTCGCGCACGTCATCCACGCCGGTGTTGGACGCGGCGTCGATTTCCAGCAGGTCGATGTAGCGGCCGGCGTCGATGTCCAGGCAGGCTGCGCACTGGCCACAGGGGTCGGCGCTGGTGCCCTGCTCGCAGTTCAGCGACTTGGCGAAGATACGCGCGATGGTGGTCTTGCCCACGCCGCGGGTACCGGTGAACAGGAACGCATGGTGGACCCGGCCACTGTCCAGCGCATTGCTGAGCGCACGGACCACGTGTTCCTGGCCCACCAGCTCGGCAAAACGCTTCGGACGCCACTTGCGGGCAAGCACGAGATAGGACATCAGGCCACCGTCTTCCATCGGATGTTCCATTGTGCCATGCCTGTCCAGCCCCCTCCCCCTGAAACACGGTGCTTGTGTCCGGGCGCGGCGCCCGCTAGAATCTGCGCCCCTGCTGAGGCGTTTGCCGATGGCAGGGAATCCGGAGAGGTGTCCGAGTGGTTGAAGGAGCACGCCTGGAAAGTGTGTAAGCGTCTAAACCGCGCTTCGGGGGTTCGAATCCCCCTCTCTCCGCCAGACTCTGCAAACCCCTGAGAAATCAGGGGTTTTGCTTTTCTGGGCCTACCTAGGGGCAGGACACAAATCGGGACACATCCCGATGAGAGTTCCCCATCACTTGATCAAGACACCTGCGGGCTTTTCGTTCCGCCAGCGCGTGCCCGTCGATCTCCAGACCCTTCTGGGCTGCCGAATTCTCAAGCGAAGCCTTCGAACGCGCGAAATGCGTAGCGCCCAGGCTTGCGCCCTAGTCCTGGCCGCCCGCTATGCTGAGGTCTTCAGCGCCATCAGGAAGAACGGCATGGGCGAGAAGACGGCAGAGCAATGGCTCCAGGAACTTCGGGGACAACAGCTCCACGACTACACTCTGGAACGAGATGCAAATGGCACCCTGCGTATCCAAGCGGAGCCAGGCGAAGACACCGAGGCACTGACTCGCGCCATTGAGAGCATTGGCCGGGTCAACCCTGCGTTCTTCGGCGCGGCAGCCGCCCCAGCAGTTCCCTCCAAGCCCCAGCCCAGCAAGATCCTGTCGCTGATGGAAGCGCGCGATCTTTGGCTCAAAGCCATTGCCCCAGACACCATCCCCAAGACCTACAGCATCAAGAAGTCGGCCATTGACGGGTTCGTGCGCACCACCGGCCCTGACTATCCCTTGCCGAGCATCAACCGGATTGACCTGTCGAACTTCTATCAGTCGCTCGCCGATGCTGGCATCTCAACTCCAACCCGGGTGAACAAGCAGTCCTACCTGGGGGGCTTCTTCGATTGGTTGATTGCCGCTGGCTATTACACGGACAGCAATCCGGCCCGAAGCCATGTCTCCTACGGCAATAGCGCCAAGCGAAAGCGGCGCAAGCTGGGCTTCAAGGCGTTCGACCTGAAGCAGATCAGCCTCCTCTTTGCTCCCTCGGCCTTTGCCACCTTGTCACCTGCCGCCCGCTGGGCAGCCTTGTTGGGCCTGTATACGGGTGCCCGGGCCTCCGAAGTTGGGCAGCTGCTGGTGAGCGATGTGCAAACAGAGGGAGGCGTGGCCTACATCCATATTAATGACGACGGCGAGCACCAGCGCCTCAAGAGCGAGGCCAGTATTCGTACTGTCCCGATCCACGCTGACCTAATGGCCCTGGGCTTCGGCGACTATGTTGCCAGCCTGCCTACCTCAAGCCGTCTCTTCCCCCAAGCGAAGGCCAATGCCGTCAATGGCGCGGGGAACTGGATCTCCAAGGCATTTACCCGCCACCTCGCAGAGCACGGGAAGACCTGGCCCAAGGCAAAGCGAGGTTTCCATTCTCTGCGCAAGACCGTCATTCAGCAGATGCAGGGCTTCGGTGTCGCGTCAGAAATGCGCGCACAGATCGTCGGCCACGAGCTTGATGATGAGCACCATCCCGTCTACAGCCGGGAGTTCACCCCTGCAGAAAAGCTCAATGGACTGGTCACCCCTGAATTCAAGACAGCAGGACTCTCATCCTTGAGCTTCAATCTTGAGCTCGCTGCACTGAAGGAGCTGCTGGGATAGCGGATCTCCGCGCGGGGCAAATTACATGGAACGTCTAGGAGTATCTCTAACGGGCCAACATTAGCACTGACAAACGTCGCTACTATTGCGATCAACGCAAATGATGGTTTTATGAAAGCTCCCCCACGTTAGGAGCTTCATATGCCATTAGAAAGAAAGCTGGCTATCGCTAGTCGAGTGCTGTGCCCTTTGATTGCCCAAGACCGGACACGAGACACACAAGAGCGGATCGAGGACATCATCCATGCCCTCGAAATCGCCGACGAATTGATCAACCGATGCATGCACCCTAAGCCTCCTGCTGACGACCACACTTTGAAACCTACAGTGAGAGTTAAGGAGAGCCTAGTAGAGCGCGATCAGGTGCAGCTCAGCGACATGATCTCAGAGCGTCGTGGCGCGGTGTCCAAGCCCACTCGCGGACCTACCTACCACTGAGTTTTCGAAACGAGGCTGGCTAAAGCCCCGGCTCGCCGGGGCCTTCGCTTGTCTATCAGTGCAACCGTGCTCCAGGATCTCTGACAGGATTCATTACGATCAAGGGGTCCGCTGGTATGGAGGCTTCAGGAGCGTCAATGAGCGCATCCTCCACCGGATATCTACGCAGCAGCACTTCACTCCAATTCTCCAGCTGCGACAACGACTCGCCTGTTCGACGGTTGTAGCCTTCCTGGGCCTTAGGTCCGGTGGCTTCGTGAGCGCGTTGGTACTCCTCGCGTCCCAACTCAACAGCCCTGACACGGCGCGCCCGACGCCGCGACCAGTCTGAGCGATTCAGGATCCCTGGACGTGGGTTCTGGCTTTCGAAGCTCTCCAGAGCAAACTCCGCCTGTGCTAGCCCGTGCTGAGCACGATCTTCAGCTTTCAGCCTACGCTTGAAGCGCAGTGCGTCCCGCTTCAACTTCTTCATTCTTACGAGCAGCTCTTCCAAGTCGCCACGGAGCCTGGGCGCTGCGACATGAGCGGATATCAAGGTGGCACTGTTGCGCAGCAACCTGCGCGTAAATCTAAGTCGATCTCTCAACGCTTCTATCCACGCCTCGGCCCAAATTTCTAACACAGCCTTCAACGCCTGCTTGGATGCGGTGGCCTGCGGCTGCCGCGTCCCGTCATCGGCCACCGCCCCAACCGGAATGACTTCCTTGGCCCCGTTAACCAAAGGAGTCGCTCCCCCAGGAGACAGCATTAGTTGGATAGCGGGATGCGAAGCAACTTCACGCGGGCCGACCGGCATGGCTTGATCGAATGCGGGCTCCATCAACCTGCCCTGCTCTGCCAGGTCAGCGACGGCGCGATCCCAAGCAGCGCTGTTGGCCTGGTAGATCCCGTCATTGCCCTGCTTAAGGACTGTATCGGCGCCTCGGCGATGCAGCGCCGTCGCGTCTTTGCCCATGTGAAGTCCTGGAGCACGGGAAAGCTCCGCTGCTGTGAGCTCATCTCCTTGCTCTGCGGCTTCAGCCGCCTGCTCTTTCAAGCTTCGGTGATCGACACGGGCCGAGATACCTGCAGCAGCAAGGTGGGCATTTATGGCCCCCCCTACCATCTGGCGAATCCATTCCACTTCGCCTCGACCTGAAGGACCACCATCCAGCTCCCTGGTCTTGTCCTTCAGGCCCTCTGCGTCCACCCGCCGAGTCGTGGCTAGGATGTGCACGTGGTAGTTGAGCCCGTCAGCGGTCTGAGGCTCATGGATGCTTGCCTGGACTGCGAATCTGTAACGCTGGACTAGACAGCGGGAAATCTCAGCCGCCAGGTCGGAACGCTGCTCGTTGCTCAGTTCGTGTGGCAGAGCAACCTCGAACTCCCTGGCGACCGTGGCGTCTTTGCGCCGCTCTGAAGCCTCTGCTGCTGGCCAGAGCTGCCGAGGATCGAAAGCCCAGTCAGGCGCTTCATCCGGCGCCAGACACCGGGTTTCGACAACGCCTCCTCGCCTTCGGTAATCGTGCCGGAGTCCGGTGCGTTCATCGATGATGAGCAGCCCGGCCCTGTAAGCGGCGGCGGCGGTAGATGCGTGCCCCTGGGCACGGCTGAAGGTCTTTACTCTGGTGTGATAAATGGCCATTGATGCTCCCTATTCTTGGCCCCCGCCCTTGCCTTTATGCCTACGATTTAAGCTTTGGCAAGCGCTTTTTTAGGGGGTCAAGGGGCACAGCCTCTTGCGCACGCATTGCCCGCAGGGCAATGCCTAAGTGCGCTCTTGCTTGGCTTATTGATCTCGCTAAGCGACGGATTTTTTCACCACAGAGACGGCGGCCACTAGACCTTCCATTGCCACGTCGAACCATGGATGGCGATGCCCCCCTGCTCGGTCCAGCTGAACTCCTTCCACATCAACTGCTTGGGTTGGCCACCGAACTTCGCCTCATCAAGCAAATACAGGAACGCATCAGCGGTTATCCAGGTCTTGGGTTCGAGATCCAACTCAGTCAGCTTTGCCGCATAGTTCGCGGCCCGCCCCACCCAAACAATGTCATTTCCACCTCGAACTCCAGTGCGGGCAGCACGAAGAGCGCTAGAGTCAATGCCGACACTCTGCTTGATGGTACGGTTCAATGCCGGGTATTGCTTCTTAAGGGCAGGATTGATGATTTCGTTCACAGCGTAATTGATCTTCAGACCTGCAATCGCTGCCGGTGTCGTTTGACGATCCCCTACCCAGATTCCCATCACACGGTCACCGTCGTAAGAAGTGATCGCGCCACCCTCAGCCCTGATGATGCTGGCAGCACAATGCAGAAATGCCTTGTAGACCTCCGCACTAAACCACCATTCCTCAGTGTCGACCATGTTTGTAGAGCCGTGGAGATCCGCATACAGCACAGTAGCCCGCGAAAATTCAACAGCGTCATTGCCGAGTCGCAGATCCTCCGGATCCGGAACCACGCGTCCCTCTCGCTTGTCCCAGGCACTGCTGAAGATCGTCGCAACAGCACCCTCCATGTCTTCGAGCAAAGCCATGATTAGTCTCTTGGTCCCATAGCAAGAATGATGTCGCGAATTTGGTTGCAAGCCGGAGCTAGCCTCGCTCTGGCATCCTCCCCAGGCACATAACGGTAGGAAACCGTAGTCAGACCCGCAAGATCACTCGGAAGCTTCAACTTATCTTCCCTAGGCTCCATCAAGAAAGCGCGCTTCCTACCCAAGAACCCAATAAACATACCCAACTCGAACACGACGTTGTCTCGCATCGCAGGCCATTCGTCTCCACGACTAATCACAAGATCATCTGCGTGCGCGATTGCGATTGCAAAGTCAGCCAGTTCGAGCTGCTTTTCCAACTCATCTAACGTGTAGTTTGACGCGCGAAACACGCCATGGTCCCAGACCACAGTCAAGAAGGGATCATGTTCAAAGTGTTGGACCAATAGACGGGTGACTGGAAGCGCCTCCACCGAAGACATGACGAACACCCGAACTTGGTTGCGAGGCTTGGCCAGAAGGCTATTCCTCTGCAGAAGTCTCCTCGAAAGTGTGGCGGCCAGTCGCCTCCAGATGATCGGGTGACCATCTGCCATTTCAATGAAATCGCTTTCAGCGACCTTCAGCAGAACACTGAGCTCCCGTGCTACCAGCGTAGCTGCGCGCCTCTGAGCTGGCTCAATCGCAGCCATCTCGCCGACATGATCTCCTGTATGGCGGATGTTGACGGTCTTTCCATTGATCACTACATCAACAGATCCAGCAATGATAAAGAACACTTCGGTGTCCATCCCGTCCTGCTCGACAAAGGACTCGCCCGCCTGGACTTCTAGCAGCTCCCCCCGGTCAATGAGCCACTCTGGCAAGCCGCCGATCCCGCCAAGCAGTCGAGCCTCAGATAATGCAGCGAGCAGCCTCCGCCCTCCGTCTGAGCGGAACCGATCAATAAGTCCAGTGGCCACTTCGCCCCCTTGAAAGTGTGAACCAAGACACAATATACAGGTTCAACGAGCCGCCGCCAGTGCATGGGGCGACACCTGGGCCTCAGCGAAGCGCCCCCCCGCCTTGGCTTTACCTTTACTGGACGAGAGGATATTGAGATGGGCCACAGCTGGAAGGAAGACCGCGCGAAGAAGCGAATCAAGTCTCGCTACGAGGAAGTGCGGGATGTGGAAATTTACGACTACAAGCGCGATACCTCACTGGAAAGCATCCCAGCAAAGCGGGCTTATCGCATTCATGCGACCCACGTCTACATCGATATCGTCAACATTGACGAAATCCTGGCCTGTACGAAGGACGAGGGCACTACCTGCCACAAGCGCACCCTAAAATTCCTCAACCAGCACTATCGCGCAGTCCATCGCATTCTTGAAGAGAGCAATGCCAAGCGCGTCGACTTCCATAACCAGCGCCTGCATGCCTTGGTCGCTAAGCCTTACGGGGAAGATGAAGAGCGCCAACGCGTGGCCAAAGCCGTCGCCATCGCAAAACTAGTTGATGAAGTCCTGGCAGAAACAGGAGATACCGACGAGCACATTCCAAATGCACGTGTCCGCGTAGGTATTGATACCGGCTTGGCTCTGGCGGTCAACAACGGTCGGCGCGGAGGCCGCGAGCCCCTTTTCCTGGGAAGTCCTGCCAATCACGCTGCCAAGTGCGCTGGACATGCCAGCACAGAAGGCATCTACCTCACAAACTCAGCGCGATCCGTCATGGGCTTCCCCGCACTGGACGGTGACAAGGACCGCTCTACCCGTCTTACTGACGAGCAGATAGCCACCTGCGTTGATGAAGCCAAGCTCGAAACGTCGAAAGACAAGATCATCAAGCTTTGGAAGGAAGAGCAGGAAGAGACCCCCATTGGCAGCATTGAGTTCAGCAGGCCAACGCCACCTTTGTCAGACCTGGACTTTGATGCTCTCACCCCAGGGAATTCAAAGAACTTCGAGGGCGTTTCTGTATATGCTGATATCGATGGCTTCTCTGCGTTTGTGGACCAACACCTTGAAGAGAATCCAGAGAATTTGGTCCGCACGTTACACGTCGTTCGCTCCGAACTGGACTCGGTCACGCACAGCGACTTTGGCGGACGCCGCGTAAGGTTCATCGGCGACTGCCTTCATGGAATGATGATTGAGGGGACGGCCTATACAACGGATGCAGAGGCGACTGTAAGCACCGCCGTCCAATGCGTCGGCGCCCTCCGCAGCAGTTTTCTGTCCGCTATTGAACATCTGAAGTCTGAAGGTGGAGACACTGGGGAGTTGGGTCTCGCGATTGGCTTTGAGTACGGCCCGCTTAGTTTGAGCAGACTGGGCATGAAGGGGGAGCGCGTCCGATGCGCAACGGGGCGGGCCGTAATTGCCTCCGAGGCAGAGCAGCGCATATGCAAGGGAACCGAGAGCAGGATCGGCCCTGCTGCATACAAGGCTGGATCGGACGCAGTTCGCACTCTCTTTGGCAACTCCAGGACGGCTGACAACCTTGACTATGACGCGGCTGTAGAAGAACTTTCGGCCTCTGGCGATAAGGTGGCAAAGGCGGCTCTTGAAGATGCATATGCCTCTTCGCGTCCTGCGGTGGTCCCGTCCTTGTCGCAACCACTTCGCCCACATTCGAAGCTCGCCCACGATGAGCGAAGTTGAGTCATTGCTAAGGAGCGCGGCCCCCGAGTTCGGGGCTACGCTCTCCAATGGAGCCGGTGCAGTAGATGCCACGATTGAGATCTCTCTCCCCAGCGGGAAGACTCGATCTTTTGCTCTATTGCTAACTATCCATGGCTATTACGTCTTTGTCCAAGAGCAAAAAGCCTCACCCCAACTACCCCAGTGCTGCCCGGATCGCCACATCAAT
Organism: Stenotrophomonas sp. S49; assembly: GCF_016624905.1. Classification (NCBI taxonomy): domain Bacteria; kingdom Pseudomonadati; phylum Pseudomonadota; class Gammaproteobacteria; order Lysobacterales; family Lysobacteraceae; genus Stenotrophomonas; species Stenotrophomonas sp. S49. The sequence goes on from NZ_JACVUD010000030.1 coordinate 21,020, forward strand.
CCGGGCGGAACATTCTGCTTGGGCTGGAAAGATGACAGCCCGAGCGAAGTCCGCGACGAAGCGGCCGCACGCAGATGGTGGTCTGCTGTTGTGCGATTTCTTTCTCGCCAGATCAACGCAAGCTACCGACGCAAATGGGCAGGTCAAGAATACGACAGGGCCCATGGTGATGCAGCTGTCCATCAGGCCGCCGCTGAGGCTGCAGCAGAGAAGTTGGGGCCTGATTTCTCGGGTCGCGCGAGGCGGGGAAACTTTACCGTACGCCTCGATGAGCACCTCAGAGGGCCACGCATTGAACTATGGGGAGATGGCAGACGCCTCGCACGGATCACGAAGCGTGGCGGATCATTGGTGGGAGGGCACACCTACTGCCCATGCGATCCGTCAGGAAAGATCGAGATTTCGAGATGCCAGGATCACGCCGAGCATCTGGAAAACTACATATCCAGCTACTACCTTTGGCGCGTTTCCGAAGACAAGTTCATGGATGATCTTGCAAATCAGGGCGTTGCTTGCTGCGGAACGCTGATCTCCTGTGGGCTGAGGGATGCGCATTCGCGCGTAAACCATCTAACCAAACCTACTGCTAAGCCATATGTCCGACGATCAAAATTCTACCAACCTCCCAAGCCCTCCAAACGCCCAAGGCGGGCGCGTTAGCACTGGTTGGCAACAGCTGAACCTTGTTCTTGGGTTCTTCTCACGAATCGATACGAAGCTATCGGTGGTGCTGGGCATTGATCTGGGCATGCTGGCACTGGTTGCTACTCGGCTTCCTACGCCGAGCGAGATGACCGCCGCAGCTGCGGTCTTCACGACTCTATTTTTTACCGCGCTGGGGTTCAGCTTCCGACACCTCTGGAACGGCTCGTTCCCACATCTAGAGGGCGGCACGGCATCCTTGCTCTACTTTCGAAGCATCGCTCAGATGCGAGAGAGTGAATTTCGGCAGGCATGCAAGAGTCGGAGTCCTGAGGAGCTAGCAGATGATCTTTTTAATCAATGCTGGCGAAATTCGAAGATTCTCACCTGTAAATTTCACTCTCTCCGGCAGGCCTACATAGCAACACTACTCGCTGTTGTGCCATGGGTCGCTTTAATAATTCTCCTGCCATCCCCGCAGCGACCGGGATGAACACTTGGTAGAACGTCGAGCAGCTCACTGCTCAATCCATGCCTTCATCCTAACGAACCACTCATCCCGCTCTGATTCATTGACTGCTGTGCTCTTAAGCCAACGATCAGAGTGGCGCACGAACGGAACAAGCCAGAGGGGGTGAACAACGTCACGCACCTGGACTTCCAGGCGATGGGTGATCACTCCCTTGTAGTTGTATTCCCCAGTGCGGATTGCGAGCACTTCAGATCGCCGCAGATAGCGCTCGCCCTTCCCAGGGTCCCGGACCCAGATAGCATCCCTGCCCAGGTCCAAGGCAATGTGATCATGGGATACCGTGGGCTCAAACTCTTCAGGGCTATGCTTCTTCAGTTGGGGCGCTCGGCGCCGGAACAGCCACGGCAAGCCCCAAAGCAGAGCTAGGGGCCAGAAGACCAGCTGGCCGAACAGCATCAGTCCGAAGACTGCCCCATCAGCCGTCGTGCCGTCTTCGAACACGACACCGCACAGCCACCAAAGCGCAAGACCTGTGATGATCCAGCGGATTACCTTGAACAAGGTCCACATACGAGCTTCCTAGCTTTGGTTGGCGGGCTTCAATTCAGCGACGGTCTACGACGGTCCAAGTGCCGCCAACTTTGTCGATGACGAACGTGCCGACAAGCTGTTGTTGCTCGGTGCGGGTGCCGATCTGGTAGCGGGCGGTTCCAGTGACACTGCAGGCGTAGCCCGGACTGTCACCACGCACGCACTCGCCCACTTTCAACCTCTCGAAGGTCATCGTCGTTCCCGTTGCTTCTTTGAAATATGCCGTCAGCGCTTTCTCAACATCGCCACTACCAGGCCCGCCCGAGCAAGCAACCAGCAGCGCAGCGACGGAGACCATCCAGAGCTTCTTCATGTGTGTTCCTTCAGTCGATGAGTAGGCAGTGACTGCCCGGATTGGTTGCAGTGCCAGGCAGTACTTCGCTATCGATCACTGACCCGGCCTTGTTGATGACGATGACGATCTGGCTAGGCCGGGCGGACGAGTCTTCTTCGCGCTCTCCCAGATAGGCCAAGGCAACGGTTCCCCCGAAGTCGTAGACCTTGCCGAAGCCGACCACGCTATGCGCTTCGGCAGGCAGCAGCACCGGCTTGCCATCGAGCTTGATAGCGCGCTTGTAGTCCCTGCCTTCTACGGGATCGATGCGGCCGATCCTGGTTCGGATGGGCCCAGTGGGCGTTGCGGAGCCATGACCCGAGGCCCAGATAAACTCGGAGACTTTAGGACGCCCTTCGCCATCCACCCGAAACTGGCCGCTCTGCAGTTGGCACGACAGGCTGTTCTCTGCCTCGGCAGAAGCGGCGAACGCCAGGAGACCCACCACTGCCCAGCACCTCATATCCATACAACAGCCTCCAGGTTCACTTTTGCGTTGAACGCAAATGACCAGCTAAGCTTATGCGGTCAAACTCTGGAGAGTCAACGTGTTTGTTTCTGCCGGATGCCCGCTCCTCAGCCCACGCCCACAGCCCTTGGTCATCGCCTACGCGCAGCACGCGTCGCCAAAGGCTGGACCCAGGCCCAGCTAGGCGAAATGCTCATGGGCGTGGATGACTCAAATACGACGGCCCCTCGGATCAGCCGATATGAACGCGGGATGCACAAGCCGGATTTGGAGACAATCGAGAAGCTAGCAGAGCTTCTAGACCTACCTGCGGCCTACTTCCTGGCGGCATCGGATGTTGTGGCTGAGGCCATCCTGGTGCTTTCCCAGCTTGACGCCAAAAAGCAGAAGCAAGCACTTGGGCTGATCAAGAGCCTGATGGACGCCTCATAGCAGCCGCAACCTACTTATGAAATAGCTTCAACGATTACTAAGCTACAGATGCACCGTTAGACCTTCACCTGCGATGGGCATGAAGCCCAAGGAGTGATCGTATGACCTGCGAGATAGTGAACGTCGGAAAGAGGCGAGACGGGGGAAGCCGGTACTGGTGCCTATCCCATCATGCGAACGCCACCGCAAAGTATGGCGTGGCGGCAGAAGAATGCGTGGCCGCACATGACGAACCCATTTCGGAGAGTGAGTCTCTCGATCTAGGGGTTGACCGTTACAAGGGAGGGATAGCTCTTTGGGGGTCAGTGCCCGCGTCATACGACACCACCACCCTACCCACCGACAGAGGCATACATGTCCACGCCAGGCGCTTGGACCGAGACTCAGTCAAGGACATCGACAAGACATATCGAAGGCTGAGGATCCCATTCACCACAGACCTGCTGTCCTCGGAATGGTTCGTAGTGGATGAGATCGACGCAATCAATTACATGGTGTCTGGCGTCTTCGGCTTCGGAACCATCAGTGTCAAATGCAGCCACTGTGGCTTCCCCCATCTCGACCGCGACTGGTTCGCAGTCCATCCTCACAAGAAGCATCAGTGCCATGGATGCGGGAGACAGTTCTCCGACTCGGAAATCGCAATAGGAAACCCTCTCTCGCAGTTGAGGAACCACCTTGAGCCAGGCAATCGATCCCAGATAGCTGCGCCAAGAAGCATAGAGATACGCCAACAGGACTACCCAGGAGGGATACAGATCTGGGGATCAAATCCTGCCATCCTCTGGACCTCCACAGCGCCTGAAGAAACCGGAATCCATCTGCACGCTCTGAGCGAGGAAGGCCAAGAGTGGCCCAAGATAGACGACACGTATGAGTCCGTCGTGATAGATGGCATCAAACTTGATGCCGAACAAGTACGCTACTACATGGCGCAAACAGCACTGCCTCACATCGAAGGACGCGTCGTGGCTCTGTCATGTCCGCGCTGCAAAGAGCCTCACTTCGATAAGGGACAGTGGGCATATACGCCCCACATTGACCACGAATGCCACTTCTGCGGAGCGATCTTCCAGAATCCATCGCAGATCAAGAAGACGATATCGAACCCGTTTGTCGAGACGAGAGCACGCCTTTCCAAGCATACGAATCGAATTCTTCGTGAAGACAAGCTAGGGTTGCGCCCCGAAACCATCTAGCAGGGTCACTTCTTTGGCGAAGAAGTCCACATCGATCTGTGGAAGATAGCCACCGAGCTTGCGCATCTCTTGATAGGCGAGCTGCGCAGCTTCAGTTGTGATCAGTCCATGGCTACAGGCTCGTTGCATCAACCCCAAAGAGCCGGTCACCAGCGACTCATGCCCGAGCCGCTTGATAGCCGCCTTCCGGGCCCGGCCGTCATCACAAGCAATCTGGCACTGGAGAGCGGATGCAATGAGAATGCACTCGGTCTCGCCATCACCGAGCCCCATATCATTCTTCGCGGCCAGAAATGCCGAATATGGGACCAATCCTTCGTCAGCAAGGGTCAAAGATCCCTTGGCAAGCTCCAAGTCCAACACTTCGGAGGCGGATGAAGCCTCATCTCTCACCAAGCTTCCGACTTGGAACTGTACACCCTCGATACCCAAGACCGCATCAAAGACCCCGCCATTCACGAGGTTGATGACTGTCGAAGCGTCTAGAAGCACTATCACGCTGCTACTTCGAGTTAGCGGCGAAGACATGGGAGATGGGAACGTTCAGAAGCTCAGCGGCTTTACCGGCAGAGAGTTCCTCACGTTCCACAAGCTTCGCAGCAGTCTCAAGTAGCCTGGGCGAAGTTGAAATCTGTATCTCCTCTCGCTCTCGAAGCCCCAGCTCTCTCGCTCTCCTCTCAGGATTTCCATGTTCGTCTGAGATCTTCTGATACAGCGCCCTAGCGCCTCTAGGCTCCAGCAACCCCAAGCCTTCGCAACGGCGCGCGGCAACCTCAAAGCTCACCCCGAAGAAGATTGCAGCAGTCAGTATCTCCACGTCCCCGAGCGGCCCCTTTGCTCGGTAGTGAGTGCGAACGGCATCAAGCACCTTCAAGAACCCTTTTCGGGGCATTAGCAAAGAAGCCGCGAAAGCATCCGCAAAACGCTCTTCGTTCCGATGTTCAGCCGAGCCAGCCGTCTCTCTGTCTCCACCCACCTCTTCGTCCAATCTTGCGAAGTCAATCTTTAGCAAGTCATGGCGGGCTACGAGGTGTCCCACTTCATGAGCAAGAGTGAACAGCATCCGTGCCTTGAAGGTTCGAGGAGCAAGCAGGATCAGGGCGTGGCCTTCGACAATCGCCGAAACACCCTCGACCTTAGGATCCCTTCCATAGCAGACAATGACCCCCAACTCCTCCAAGGTAGTTCCAAGACTAAGAAAAGGAACTTGGTCATCAAGCTGTGCGAACGCCCGTCTAAAAATGGCAGCAAAGTTCTCTGCGTTTTCGAGGTCGGGAGCCAGGCCCCTAAACAGCTCCAGCCAATTGAGATTGGAAGGCAGAAGTCTTGCTACTGAGAGTATGTCGTTTAGCTGATCACCAATGATGCTCAGAGATGAAGACATGCCCCTTGCACGCTGATCAATGGTCTGCCTCAGCAGGAGCTTGGAAGTGCTCTGATCCTCAGTTGATTCCGGCCGCCCAATCGAGCTCAGCGGAACACGGATTGCCTTTGATATTTTTCTTATTTCCGACAGTGATGCCTCATCACCCGAGACGATCTCGCTAACACGGGAAACGGGCAGGTTCGCCCGTCGGGCCACATCACTGACCGTGAGACTGCGATCTGCGATGTGCTGCGCAATATCCATTACTTCCTAGCTTCCCTCTTCAAGGCCTGGAGCTCTTCTCTCAGACGAATAGCTTGCTCTTCAGTCAACTTTCTCATGCGCCCGATCACTTGTTGGATTCGCGTAGAGCCTGGACGATCAAACAGACTAGCGAGGATGTCTACTGATCGCTCCCTGCCAAGCTGGATCTCCCGAGGCGTCTGAAGGATGACAGAGGTCCGACCAACCAGATAGTTCTGGATTCGCCTCTCAAAGTTGTCGTGATGGTCTTCGGGATGATGTCGTCCGTCTGCAGTCACAATGATGTTGCCCAGCCTCTGGCCGGACTCGTCAAATCTGAGCCGATTCTCTGGGAACTGATCGAAAGCTGCGATCTGACTGGACAGCTTATCCTGGACCTCAAGCCCTCCAATCACATATTGCTGAACGTTCTTCCCCATGCTGCCGCTTATCACGAAGATCTGATCGCCTAACTTCACCCTGCGGCGCAGGTCAGGCCGACAGGTTCCCATGGTCGATTTCGCTTTCTTGTCCGGTTGCAAGATCGGGTCTACTAGCGCTTTACCCATACCAGGGTCAGAACCAGGGGAAACGAATATGTAACTCGACACGCCACACCTCCAATCCATGTGAAGACGAAGCCCAGAACCAGACCCGCCGTGGCGGCCTGTTTTGCGATTTGTACCGCATGCCGAGCCACCTTACTAGTGCCCCTCCCTACACCCCATGCGGAAGGAAATCCCCGGTCGCCCCCCTAGAGAGGCGATGGCCTGATCTCAAGTTGTGAGATAGCGTCGCTATAGTCTCGCGCTCGACCACATCCTGAGCAGACAGGCATGACATCGATTAGCGCGCTTTCACTTTCTTCGATCCCGAGAAATATGGCGGGCTGGTGGCTTGAACACCCTCCGACTGTACGCCTATACCTCGGAGGAGTCGCATGTATGCTCCTGAGCATCGCGCTCTTCCTCCATGACCCCAGATCGCTGGCTTCCGATGTCGCGACGTATGCAGGATGCGCACTGCTCGCATCTGCTTTCCTAACGGAGTGCTATTACTGGACCGTCAAAAGGCTCAACTACCCCCTGATGAAAGTGGCCATCACCGTATTGGGTGTTGTGACCCTTGCGGCTGCAACAGGGGTAAGCAAGATCACGGTCAACGATGCTACGGGTCAAGATCCGTCCTATTTCACCAGCGCAGTCGCGCTTCTGGTTCCGCTTTCGTTTGTTCCAGTTGCCGCTGCCCTCGTCATCATCTTAGGCACTTTCGGCGTGATCATCGGCCTTATATGGGGACTAGCAAAGCTCGGCACGGCCTCATCCAAGGTCCGCGATCTGGATTTGGTTATCACTCTGACCAGGATCTTCTCTGGCTTTGTAATCGTGACAATCGCCAGCGCAGTTCTAAATAGCTCATCCTTCATCTACCCATCAATGCGGTGGGTGGCCAGCCACAGCGCACTCTTTTTCGACATGTATGAAGGATCCGGATGCTCTGCTGACGTGCGAGACCGTGTGGGGCGTGTAAATGACGACCTTGTAGTCATCGGTCGAATGACAAATTCGGGTCCGCAATTCATGAGGGCGAGCTGCCCCTTGGGTCCACAAAACACGGTCCTTGCGCCCTATCCACCAGAGGCAGAGAAGCGCGTCGAGAGTGAACCAAGACAGGACCGGCAATGATTAATAATCTTGCGGATGATTGCCGCTTATCCGATAGTGCTGCCATTCATTGTGTCACAACAAGATCAAACCTTGACAGCCCGCGCTGCTCTGCTATTACCAGAAAGACAGGAAATCGGAGCGGTGATGAAGATCGAGAAATTTTGGAATAGTGCTTTTATTGCGGCCTTGAATCGGCTGCCAGTAGACGACGCAAAGAAGGAAGCAGACTTGGCCACCCAAGTCTGCATTGAGCACTGGCAAGCCAACCGAGGAAATCTAGCGATTCCTGGCTATAAACTTTGGCAAAACCAAGGCATTGCCGATGTGCCGCTTAGCGGATTCAATGAAGACGGGACACCAGTAAAAATCCCTCCTTCACCGAATAAAATTCTAGCAAGGGAGCGCGCGGCCCAGAAAGGCACGCAAGGAAGAACTGATGAACAATGACCTGACTAGCGCACTCTAGATACTCATTCCAATCCGCACATCTTCTGGATCCCCGGCGAAGTAGCAGCCACATTCTTCGCGCGCCACTCTCATGGCCTCTTCGGCGGTATCTCCGCTGCAAACGAACTGAAATGGATACACGTCATGCACGACCCAATAGATCTGAGTCTGTTGCTCCAAAGGCAGCATGATTCCATCATTGCACTGAAAAGCCACGATCAACCTGACCTTATTTTTACTGGCCGAAGTGGAAGACATCATCAATTCCCTCTGATCTATTTAAATGAAGTTATGGCCTGGCGCGAATCGCTTCCTTAGGAAATCCTCACATCTAGAATCTCGCCCTGTGAAAAGGGTGGAATGCCCACATCCACCGCTGCGAATCAACCAAACGGTTCGGGATGGGTGAAGCAAGTAGATGCCGAGTCCTGGACTTTGAGAACGGTTCCTGCACGCAAAGAGTCAGATCACACTAGCGATGCTAGGCAGCTGTCTGCGCCATCAGTCTAATAGCTAAGAGTGAGTGGCATGGCCCCGACTGATCGCCGAGACCATGCACTCTAACTGCGATCTAGAAAGAAGGCAGATTTTCCAAGTTGTCCTTCGTAGTCTGATCACTCTTCGTCTTCAGATATTTCGTCGTAACAGGAGCGATCTGAAGCGGTGCGCCGATAGCCCAATTTCCATCTGACTTCCTGAAAATTGTGGTGAATTTCTTCCCTTTCTCGATAAGCTCGATGACCTTAGGACGCGTCATCTCCTGAGCAGGCTGCAAGGTATCCGACCCGACCTTAACCTCATGAACTTTCAGCTTAGCGATATGGGTTTCATCGCTATTGTAGTTGACGGCAGAAACGTAAAAATCCGAAGTAGCCATTGAAAAATCCTTTTAGGTCAATTGTACGCACACAAACTATATTAGATCTTAGCCATCGAAAAACACGAAGGAGATGGCTTCGCACTTCATGCCAACAGGAAGCATAAGCACCTGCAAACTGTATTCGAACTTGAGGCTCGAAGACCATCCAATATTCGAATGCCCTTCACCCATTCGCAATCGACGAGACCAGCCTCGACCCATCATACTTTTCGGATGAGGTTCTGCGTAGCTGGACAAAAGTCGAACCTTCCTGACGCCTACCCATCAATACCGCCCTCAGCACCGCACCACTCCCAAGCCTTGCATGCAGCCTCCCCCCTCTCGAAGTCCTGTGCCCGCAGCAGAGAATTGGTAGCAACCCTCGAACTTAGAACCTACAAGCGATGAAAGGGGGCTGCTCTATCCACTACATATAGTTCAGAGGCGCAGATAAGGAAAGATTAAGCATGGTGCGCGGCGGCTCATACCGTCGGATGCTCGTCATTGGGGTCAGGTATCTGCTTAATGGTAAACCATACTTTTCGCACATGTTTGTAAACTTGATAGAGAATTGCCATTCCCCCGAGGGCCATATACAAAGCCTCGTCACCCTGGACTTGCTTGCCATATGTGCCCATTGCAAGCTTGTAGAAAATCTTTGAAACAATCCCAAAACTGGCGCCATCCACAACCAACAAGAGCACGGTCCCAGTAGCCAGCGTTACCCCATTCCGATTGGATATACAAACCATCACCAAGGACAGGAGCGCGCCCGCCAAGACAGGATAAAGCATCGCCATGCATGCAACCCCGATAATTGTCGAGAATGAACCGATGCGCCGATCAATTAGCGCCATTTAAAATTTTCATAAACCGAAATATTTTGCAAAATTAAATATTATTGCAAAAAAACCGACGGCCGATAAGATCGCATGGAGGATCGCATCCTCTTTCGATGCAAGCGTGCTCCTATCGCGACCGCCCCCCACTTCGGTCTTACTATTTTTACGCCAGAATGACTCAGACTTAGCCCGCAGATTCATAACACCCCTTTTTCCTCAGTTAAAGCACTAGGAGGGGCAATGTCAAGCGCTGGCACGCCGCCACCTTGCTGCACAAACAGCCAGAACCATAACCGAAGCTGGAATGCTGCCCGGCTTGAGCTCACTGACGGCCTTCTCCGTAAACACTTGCGCTGCTATGACCATTGAGCCTACTCCTCCGTAGTGAGCTAACCTGATCAATCCTGATTCCAGCGTCGCCTCAGCAGAACGACAAAGTCCTCGATCACACGACGCGCATCCATCGACAGCACCTGCCTGACTTGGTGCGCGGGAGCCAGGAATACAGGCGCCTCGTGCTCACCCTGTCGCCATGGGAACTGTCCCGAATTGGGGCTCGCATCATGCTCCGCCCTGGTGCGCCACGCGCCGCCACCATCCCCACTGAGCCTGACGGCTGGCACGATGTGGGTGATTCTCTCAGTTGGATCGATTCGCGAGAGCAGCCATGCCGCATATCCCACAGCGCTGGCCAGTTTGCCAGCTACGTCTTCTTCCAAGACCACTGGCAGCCCCATCCCCCGCGCCGGAGGTGGCACGGGAAGACTGATCAACAGATCACCATTTGGCCAAAGGCGCACCGATGCCCCAGACCTGTGGCCGTCATCCTGGTCGACAACGAGCGCCTCACCCTCCAACCGAGATCGGCTACCAGCCGCTCGATCAAAAATCGGGTGAACGCCAAAGAGAGCGCTCTGCTGAATCTCCGCAATCAGGGAGGGGGCTTCCATCTCTGCAGGCCGAAGAATGGCTGAGACGGGGCCGCTGGCTATTGCCAGCTGAAGCGTGTTCGCCCCATACCCCCTCTCCAGCGCAGGAAGGAGCCTAGTCGCCCTAGCCAACTCTTCAGGATTCAGTGGCGCTACGGCATGCGCTAACTCGTGCCGATGAATGGCGCGGGTCACCTTGTCCTCCAAGTCCTCTGGGGACGCAAATTCCTGTCGGAAAAGGCCTCCCTCCCAACCTCCGACTTCATTGATCAGAGCAACCTGGCTGTCTTCCGGCTCAGCACCTGCCTGCAGGAAGACAAGGATGGGCTTACGGTTTCGCGCTTCCAGAATCTCTTCGTGAGTGGCCGAAACCCCGCCCGCTTGGGGCACACCGTAGCGAGGCCCCAAGATCAGGATCACAAGATCGGACTCTCGCACCCCGCCAAGGCAAGCAACTTGCGGAGAGCTAGGCCTAGCGCCGAAGTCCTCCGCCATGATGGGAGCGTGCCCTAGCCTCTCGACGGCACGCTTCACTGCGGCTCGCTCGGCTTCCATCCCGTAAATCAACGAACTAATGAAAACCTTCATCTCGACACCCCAGATACGACGGTTGAGCGCCAGCGTTAAGCCGGACCAAGAGCCAAGGCCCCATTAGACGATCAGGCGGTCTCCCAAGATGAGACAGCAGGGGCGCTAAGCTGCCCCTGCTTGGATGAATTATCCAGGGAAAGCCGGGAATTTCTCGTTGGGATGGGAGGCCTTCCACGTCGTGTAAGCGGAAGTCCCTTCCCAAGCAGCGAAAGCACGAGGGGTCCTGCCCCGACCGGTCCAAGTCTCGCCGGTGTGGGGAAGCCAATACTTGGGCGCAACTTCCTTCTTCGCCGCAGCTCCCCTCTTGGGCGCATCAGCCCCGAGCATGCTGACGATCTCGGCGCGCTGCTTCGTAGAGAAGCTCTTGCCGTATTGGGAAACGAGGTTGGCAACCTCCGCGAAGGCATCAGCGGCTTGCTCTTGCAGAAGCTGAACTTCCTGCTCCTCAAGCTTGCGCAGCTCTTCAGCAAGCTTGGCTTTAGCGGAGGCAATGGAATCGAGTGACGGCTTGGTCATTCTTAAAAAACCCGAGATAAGTGCGATGAGATGAAAAAATGGCCTATAGCGATATATGGGAACGCTAATAGCACCATGCCCTATACGCTATCGCCTCCCGCAGCCGGGCACAAGCCAGTTGCCATCCCCCTTTTCACAGCGCAGAAGCGAAGAGAGGCAACATCTCCGTTTGACAAGCTAGCGCCCGCCTTTAGCCTTTGCGGCGGAGCGTATGAAATGAAAACATTGAACGAGCTAAGCACAGCGGTACAAACAGGCGACATCTCACTGGTGCTTTCACTAATTGAGATGTCCAACATGCCATCAGAGTTCGCCTGGGAAGCAGTTTCCTATGCCATCTCATCGGAACGCGAACACGTTATAGACTCGCTCCTTCCCAAGCTAGTTCCCAGGAAGACACCCTACCCTTTGGCTTTCGCTGCCAAGAGAGGCATGGCTTCGGTCGTGCAAAAGCTGATACCCCTATCCGATCCCGCTCCCGCAGGCGAGCAATCTCTAGTGCTGGCCAATGCCGCGAGAAGTGGCAGCGTTGAAACTGTGTTAGCTCTGTTACCGGTGACCGATCCACTGGCCGACGACTCAAAGGCGCTAGGGGAGGCAGCAAAGGCAGGGCATGCTGACGTTGTCCGCCTTCTCATTCCTGTCAGCGATCCTAAGGCACGCGAAAGCAGCGCACTGAGCGCAGCAGCGCGGGGCGGCCATGCGCGCATAGTCAAGCTGCTACTACCGGCATCCTCATCCATCATCTGTGCAACTCAAGTCTTCCCCGCCGTGGCGGCGCTTGGGCATATACCCGTTCTAAAGGTCCTCCTAAAAGCGAGGCTGCCAGATGCAGGCGACACCTACACCCTTGGCTTGGATCTGGCCGCCAGGAACGGGCATGCATCAGTAGTTGACCTGCTTATCCCGGCAATCGAACGCGCGGGACGGCCCAGGGGATGTGGTTCGAACGCGATATGTGAAGCAGCCAAAGCGGGACACCCTGACGTGGTCAAGCGGCTGATCTCGTTCGTCTCGCGGGCTGATTGCGCTGCTGCAATGGCGGTCGCATTCACCGAAGGAAAGGACGCCGTTGTTGTCGCGCTTCTTCCACATGCTGACGCAATGGAGGCGGAGTCCCACATCTACGGCATGGAAAGCAAAGCAGCCTTTAGGCGAGAGCTAGATCGGATAGCAGCTGAAGCGCAGTGCAGTGCGCTTGATATGACCACCCCCAGGGCAATCAGTAAAGAAATTAAAAGAAGCCAGAGACTCTGATCCCCAATCCCAGAGAGGAGGGGGCGATTAGCATTTCCTCGAAGAGTATCCAAGCCTGGCGACAGGAATGATCTGGAAGATTTTTTTGAGAGCACAATCACAATTTCGAAATGCCTATTCTGTAAGAAAGCACGCTTAGGCGTAAGCACACTCAAAATCGTACAGTACAGAAATGACTGCAAGATAGAAGCGGTCACCCAAGGCAAACCCTTGCGCCACAGCGCCTCGCAACGCACATCCCACTAATTTCCTCTAAACTTTTTCGCGCTAATTCCAACTTTTCGGCGAATGCCTAAGCAACGCGGCAACACTCTAGATCTCGTTTGACGAATCAAAGCCGGGCCTTAGCACTGCTCCCATTATCCACGGAGACAGCGCAATGCCAAAAACAGTAAAAAACTTCCTTCAAGACTTCCCTTTCAATCCCGACGCCGATGACACGCTGCACCTTAAGGGCATCAGGATCGGACGCTTCCGAATTGATGAGCTTGTCATCACTGGACGCGAAGCAGCCATCCACGCGCAAGAAATCCTCAACGCGGCTATGGAGCGCTCTCGACGCTCTCGCATCAATGCCGCAGGCACGCGCTACCTTGAGCCACTAACCGCAGGTCACCCTGCCCGGCTTCTGTCCGTAGAGATCAAGGACTACCTAGGGGACCGGGAACGCCGCTGCCTCGCTCAGGAGACCATCGACTCGACAGCACGCACGCTGCGCCTTCTCCAGATGACTTGCGGCGACATCCCCGTCTCTCGCATTGATCACCCTCACATCTACCGCCTCTGGGACCTGATGCGATGGTCGCCCCCAGGCCTCTTCTCTGACCCCGCCTATCAACGTATCAGCTATGACGAAGCCATTGCCTGCGGCAAGAAGCTAGATGTTCCTCAGCTCGCCCCTGCAACGCTTGAACGTCATCGACGCTTCCTGGTCTCCTTCTTCAATCAGCTGGTCAAGACGAAAGCCATTGAAGCGTCCCCCATGGCTGCGTTCGCGGAGATCAAGAAAGACCTGGTCACCAATCCCAACAAGCCAGAGCGCCTCTTTGATGAGGAAGACCTAAGGCGCATCTTCGACCCGATGACGTTTATTCCCTGGGCGAGCAAGTATCCGCATCGATGGTGGCTTCCCATGATCGGTCTGTATACAGGTGCCCGCATCAACGAAGTCGCTCAGCTGAAGGTCGCCGACATCGTCCAGGAGAGCGATGTCTGGTGTATCCGCATCCAGAAAACTGTGGATCCTGACCTAGCGCACCGGACCCGGCTCAGGAGCCGGCAAAGCCTGAAAGGCAAGGCATCTATCCGGACCATCCCTATCCCGAAACCACTGCTAGACGCAGGCTTCCTGGACTTCATTGATGACATCAGAGAATGCGGTCACCCTCGCCTGTTCCCGCACCTATCCGCTGGTGTGAACCGTAAGACGGGTGAGACGAATGCTCGCTACAGCCTGGCAGCGCTTAGCCAGTTCAGCCGCTACATGAAGGACCTTGGATTCCCTAGAGGTGTTGGGTTCCATGCCTTCCGCCACACCATCGCCACAGAGCTCCACCATCAGAACGTCCCTGACGAAGACATTGCTCTGATCACCGGCCACTCCGTCAGCAAGCGCGTGCCGGTGCTTCACGAAGCTTACTTCCACAAGAAGCCCGTCGTAATGCGGAGGAAGCAGATAGAGACCTTGGAGAAATACAGGCCTGCGGTAGTGCTTCCGGTCTATGCCAAGGGGCAGTTCAAGCGCTGCTTGAAGGACAAGAGGAGGTTCTATCCATGATGGCAAGGCCACGGGCAAAACTCTCATGTAGCTTGGCTTGGCTGCGCTCCGCTCTGCTGCTGCCTCTCGCGCGGCACCAGAATATTCGCACGCGCCATACCAAGAGATAACTCTACTTCAGTAGAAGTCTGCGGGGGCGTTTCGCTGTCGCGACGAAGACACCGTCTGAATGCATGACCGCGAACATACTTCCTTGAACATACTCGGGCCAGAGCTGGCCCGGCAACCCAACAAAATCAACGGGAAGATCAACCTCATCTTCGGGTGCCGCATCAGCGAAAGAGTCGAAGCTTCTTGGCTGCCAATTTTCAAAGGAGAAGCCCCGGTCCCATACCATCGCGAAGGCCAGCGGATAGCTTTTGATGATGTAGATCGCCGCGCTCTTGCTGAGAGCTATGTTGCAAAGGGCGAAATCCCGCAGCACCGTTCGCCCGCCATAGGGATAGACCCAGTAGTGCAATCGAACTTGGCGAAGCAGATCAGAAGCGCTATCGAATAGATGACTGCTGTGTGTTTCGTCATAGCGGTTTAAGCCGACTGAGCACATGTGGCCGAGGATGCCACGGGCAACAAGCTGCGGCTTGATCCTAATGGAATGATAGAAAGTCACCTTTCCAGGATCTGTCAACAACGCAGCCACTTGGTTACACATCGAAATGAGCGCCTTGTCATAAGGCGACATCAGCGCACCATTACAACGCCTGCAAAGCGTTCGAAAATGGACGCCATTAGGCATCTTATAGGAGGGCGGATGCTTGTCACCACTGATGGTATCCGCGATGCTCGCCACCCGAAGCGCTATTCCCTTGGCCCAACCTTGCGGGGGCACGTGGTTCGCAGTGAGCTTGCCCTGCTCGCCGCAAATGTTGCAGCGACCGTAAGAAGGTCCAACCGGAAACCGGAACGTCATGATCTAGATCCATCACCAGTAGAGGGAGATAGCCTTTTCTCGATCACTGGCCAGCCTGGCTTCTGATAGTCAACAGTAGTCCCGGCATAGCCAACGACATCAAACACCAATCTCTTGAAGGTCTCTATGCATATAAAGAATCGGTCGTACATTTTCTGATGCTCTTGGTCTGTGGTTCCAAGCAGCTCACCATGCGCAGCCTTGTGACGAATCTTGTTCCACGCCTCGAAGAGCTTTGGATTCAGAAGCCCGCGACGAATCAGGCTCTGGAAAACGCTCTTTATGCTAGGGCGCTCCGCGTTCTCCTTATTTTTCTTCAAGAGCCTTACAATCCTCTCATCCAGATTAAGACCAGCGCTTGAAGCCGAACCAAGCGTCACTCCGATAAGCCGAGCGAACTCCAGATCCCTATGATCGTTCGTCATAAACAAGCTTGCGAGCATGCCCTCAATAGAGGAGGAAAGAACCTGCGCTCCGTTCTCGATACCTTCTTGCTGGGCGTAGCAGATGCGGGCAAAGTGATGGAAGATGAATGTCTGCACTCTACGGTCGCCTACTTGACGCTCGACGGAAATCCACGCCTCCAAAAACTCGTTCCAAGATGCGGCATATGGCCACGCACGTGGAACAAAAGGGACCATCACGTTGCGATGAGGGTCGCGTCGCCGCCCGAAGATCTCTACTACTTGCCGGTCGCCAAAGAAACGATACGCGCACATCGGCGACAATGGACGCCCACACAGCATCGCTACACCACGCAAGAAGTCCTCTGATCGTTGCCTGAAGCCCTCCTGGGACGCATGAAACGAGAGTTCTGAATTTCCATGATGATCGACCATTCCCTTCCAGGAAGTCGAGCCACGCTCATGCTCCCACTTCTTCGAATGCGGTCGAGTCGGCATCTTCAGATCACCTGAAAAGTACCAGCCTTGGTATTCCTTCTCCAGTTCCTTTCGGGATGACTTCTGCTCTGCAACCAGGTTTGTGAGATTTGAAGTGAGCCTTAATTCTTGCCCTTGGTCTACGCCCAACATCTGACGCTCACACCGCCACCGTATTCCAAGCGAGTCGTGCCCCGAAATGTTATAGCGACTCCTGTCTTCCACCAATTTGCCGGGTTCCAAGTCGCTGAAAAGCTCTATGAATGGATCGAAGCGAGCGTCAACCTTCTGGCACAGGAGCGTGAATCCAATGCTTCCATCCTTCGCCTGGCTGACGACGCCAATCCCCTCGTAGACCAAGGGCTCGTTCTCGACGCATTGCACCGCCTTGCAATCAAATAGTTCTACTCGAAATTCACCAGCGACAAGCTGATCTCTGATGTTCTCGAACATCCTACTATTGACTGCTACAAGCTCACCGTGCGAAGACGCGGTGCTCGATGTTTCTCCCATCCCTTCTGCCTCTCATAGGTTCATGGTGATTGCGTTCGAGTTCAGTCCTATAGCGAACGCTGCTAACGCGGCGACTGGACTAGAAGAGGCGCCATGCTAGACAAGCACCGCAAGACGAAGCGTACAACCGGCCGGATTAGCTAGCGAGAGGCTATCAAAAAGAAGCCCCGCATCTGCGGGGCCCTAGACTTCAGTAGCCGTAACCAGATCGACGCTGTTGCGTCCTCGGCTGGTTGTAGGGGCTACCGTATGGATTGCTCTGCGTTGGCTTGTAAGGATCTACAGTCCCGGACTTCCCGTTGTAGGGATTGTAATTTCCTTGGGTACTGTAGTTATCCAGCTTGGTGGAGTTCGCATTGCTACGGTAGTGAGGCTGGACGTAGGTACCGTCTGAGCGATAGTGCCCCTTCACCGAATGGCTCTGAGCCGAAACTGCGAAAGAGGCAGTCAGAGCGACACCAGTGGCCAGGGTGAGCAAAAGCTTCTTCATTTCCTTCTCCTTGGATGGGGCATCAGTCCCCACAGCCTCGTGCCCCCTGCATAGGCTGCAGTCCCCTGCCATCCCCAGCTCTCCGAAGAGGCCTAAATCGGGATAGCGAGAAAACGTGACCATTGTCGC
Source organism: Stenotrophomonas sp. S49 (assembly GCF_016624905.1). Lineage (NCBI taxonomy): Bacteria > Pseudomonadati > Pseudomonadota > Gammaproteobacteria > Lysobacterales > Lysobacteraceae > Stenotrophomonas > Stenotrophomonas sp. S49. Next base: position 38,576 of record NZ_JACVUD010000030.1, read on the forward strand.
ACTTCCATGTCCGCGAAGTGCAATCCAACAAGGGATTTCCGACGAGCGGCATTTCCCCGCATTGGCCCTTGCTCCCTGACCAAATGCGCGACCTGTGCGTGTCTCGTGGATGACTCCCGATCTCTGCACCGCTTAGGATAAGAAGCCCGCCCTGATGCGCTGGAAGCAGGTAGAGACCTTGAAGAAATACCGACCTGCGCTAGTGCTCCCGGTCTATGCCGAGGGGCAGTTCAAGCGATGCTTGAAGGACGAGAAGAGGTTCTATCCTTAAGCATCGAAGCAGCATCAGCCTAGCCGGAAGGTAGTCCAGCCTCAACACTGACTAGGCTTGCTACATGGGATACATTCGAGGCCTATGGGCAAGGCTAGGACGCCGCCGAACCGTGCCCTGACATTTCTGGTCCCAGAAGGAGCTGGTAGCTAAATGGATTCAACTCGATTGCGGGCACCTGTTACCCTTCGTTTCAAGCCAGTTGGCGCGTGTATCTATTGTGGCGCTACACAAGGGCGCTTGACCGAAGAGCACATCGTGCCGAAAGGCCTTGGTGGAACTCTCGTACTGCCAGATTCAAGCTGCGATCCGTGTGCAAAGCTTACGTCCCAGTTCGAAATGAGAGTACTTCGCGGATTCTTGGATCGCGGCCGCCAATCTTTGGGAATAAAGGGTCGAAAATCTCATCGACGGCCCGCCACGGAATCGATCAAACAGACCTTCATACGCGCCGACAATTCCTTGGTTGAGCACGATCTGCCCTGGGATCAAAGCGTCAAAGTCATGCACCTCCCCGTCCTTGCTCTGCCCGGCTTCCTCAACCCTAAATTTCCGCCCGATCCCTCTGCAGAGGGGATAGAGGTTTCCGCCATGGATACGCTGACCATGGGACTTGGCGAGGGGGAGACAGTTCGCGAGCATGCCTCTGTAGGCATGCAGTTTCAGGACAGGATGGACATCTGGTCGTTCGTCCGGATGCTTGCCAAGATTGCACACGGCTACCAGGTCGCGGTGAACGGTGTTTTTCCGATTGAGCAGAGCCCACTGGTGCCCATCATTCTTGGGAAGCGCTGGGATGCCCGAAACTGGATAGGTTGCACAGAGCAGGATCCGCTTCCATCTGATCGTCAGTGCTTGCACCTTCTCCACGACGTTTCATTGGCGGGCGGTAATGGCTCCAGCGCGTCGATGATCCGCATCAAGCTGTTCGCCGACTATCCGAGCCCGACCTACGCCTTAGCGGCCAGACTTCAACCCTGACAAGAGAGCGTTGCCTTCCGACCAGGAGGCGCTGCGCCTGGGCTTCGAACTAGACCAGCGTAAAGACACAGGACACTTTTATGGCTCAACCGCAGGAATCGACCGTCGCAGTAATGATTGACTGCGACAACGTTGCTGCCGAGATCGTGGACTTCGCGCTCCTCATGGCTGCACAGGCGGGCCTAAACTGCATCTCCCGTACGTACGGATCAAAGCGTGATAGCCCGACGGCACATCGTGCCACCACCCGCCTTGGTTCATCCTTCGACGTTAAAGCACAATGCCCGCAATGCGGGGGCGATCAGCGCTTCGAGTTCGGCGCGGTTCGCGCCGTCCCTGGCGTGGAACGAGATCATCTGTGTGACGCCGTGAAGAAACGCGGCACATTGCGAGGTGTCGAACCCGAAAGGCAACTCACCGTCAGTACGGGCGCGTTCGAGACGCGAACGAATCAGCTCGCGTGTCTTATCGCGTGCTGCTTTGAGGTGCGCCCGCGCCGCCTCGTTCCCCGGCAGGCAGTTCACCACGCCAAGAATCAACAGGCAGCCCCCGGGCCGTGCCGATAGGGCCACTTCGATGCTGGCGCGAAGCATGCCCTCAACGCCATCGCGCAAGGTAACGCTGTTGTCTAGCGCCTGCCGTGGCTTTGCCCCGACCGTTGCGATGTAGTGGTCCACCGCTTCGCAAAAGGCCGCCTCCTTAGAGCCGAAGGCCGCATAGAAGCTCGGCGGCGCGATGCCCGCCGCCGTCGTCAGATCGACAAGTTGCGCGCCTTCGTAGCCGCGCGCCCAAAAGACTTTCATCATCGCCTGAAGGGCGACATCACGGTCGAAGCGGCGTGGGCGGCCACGTTGGGCCATGACCTCTCCATTTATTTAATTTCTACTACACTATTCTACGAGTCCTGCCCATCAAGGGCAACCTGAGCATCAACTTAAAGAGAGGATCGAGACATGTCTGCATCTCCCCGCGCCATCGTCGAAGACTTTTTTCACCGCGCCGGGACGGGCGAGCCCGTCCAGAAGATCGCCGAACTGGTCAGCGAACAAGTCGATTGGTTTGTGGCGGGCGACACGAACGTCGTACCATGGATCGGCCGCAAGGTTGGCAAGGCAGGGGCGGCGGAATTCTACGCCCAAATCCGGGAGCAGATCGCATCCGAAGCATTCGAGGTGAGCGAGATCCTTTCGCAAGGCAATCGGGTGATCGCGCTTGGGAAGCTCGCTTCACGCGTCGTGCGGACCGGAAAGCTGATCAAATCAGAATTCTGCTTCGATTTCACCGTCGAGAATGGCGAGATCACCCGGTTCCGTCTGTTCGAGGACAGTTTTGCCGTGGCGCAAGCCGCAGCCTGATGCAGTTCACACGTCCTCTCATTGGGCACTGATTGCCGTAGTGCGCGCAAGACCATTGCGCGCCGCTGCCTGGCGCGCAGTATCTAGCAGTTCTAGGGTGCCGCCATGGATCCCGGTATACCCAGGCGACAAGGCAGCGGGTTTCCGCGTTTGCATACCTCGGTCAACCACTCCTGCGCCATTACGCGGGGCCGCTCGACGGTCAGTTCCCCGTACTGGTCCAGGGCGGGCTTGCGGCGCTCGTCCGCATTGGGTTCTACCCCGATACCACTGACCTATTTTCAGCAGCGCAGCCCTGTTCACCAGTCAACTCAGCTTCGGCAAAGCGAGCTCGAAGCACGCCCCTTCCCCAAGCGCAGAAGTGACGGTAACGAACCCTCCGGCTTGACGGACGGCGCTGTGGACTTGGGCAAGACCTAGTCCAGAGCCCTGCCCGACAGGCTTGGTGGTGAAGTAGACCTCGAACAGCCGCTCCTTGACCTCTTCGCTTATCCCCTCCCCCGTATCGATGACGCTGAGCGTCACATAGTCACCTTCGACACGGTCGTCCGATGGATCGAGGCCCTGGAGCCTCAGGGTCCCAGTCCTGACCACTATCTGGTCTTCTGGTCGGCATGCATCACGCGCGTTGATCACCAAGTTCAGCAGCGCACGCTCAATCGTGTTTCGATCCACCATAGCGCAGCACGCCTGCTCAGTGGTGTCTGCCACCAGCTCGGCTTTGTCACCCACCGCCTGCAGCAGAAGAGGCGTCATGCTCCGAACAAGCTCGGAAAGATTCAACTTCTCCGGCTCATACGGATGACGGCGCGCAAACCCGATAAGGCGCTTGGACAACGCGCCGCCTTGCTCTAGTGACGCCTCAGCTACCTTTAGATAGCGTGCGTTTACTTCGCTTAGCTCGCCACTGCCAAGCACCAGATCCACCGCAGAGACAGCAGACTGCAGAATGTTGTTCAGATCGTGCACCACACCGGCGAGCAATTGCCCAACAGCCTCACCCTTTTGAGCCTGCTCGGCTATCATTTCGGCAGCTTGTTGGGCAGCTCGGGCGAACTTACGCTCCTCAGCTGCTTGGTGATGCATCACTTCGAGCTCTTGATAGGCCAAGTTGGTAGCCAAGAGCCTAGACTCTAAGTCTCTGATTGTACCGGCGTCAGAGTCACTGCCAAATGCGTCCCTTTTACGCAGCAATTCCGTCCTATTCGCCAGCGCAAGCTGCAACAGTTCAGCAGCCTTCATCGCACGGTTTCGCGCCGTGACGTCTGAGCTAACGGCTAAAATTCCAACGACCGCTCCGTTTTCCACGAGCGGACTGACGCGCACCCACCAATCACGAAGCTCACCGTCGAAAACAGGGCATGAAGCTTCGAAGGTAGAGCTCTCACCGTTTCTCGCGCACTCAAGCGCTCCTAGCACCCGGTCGTGCGCTGCAACAGGCCACAACTCGACCCAGGATTTGTCCAAAACGTCAGAGGAAGTAGACGCTCTCAGCAGATTCAAACCCTTTCCGTTGACCGCGCGCACGACGCCATGGAGATCGATCTCTTTGATGCAGTCGTCGGATAGCTCAACAATTTGCTGGTAACGGTTCATCAGCTCTCTAGCTGAACAGGTCGGCGCCCATAAATTATCGCAAACGGGCTGCAAGTAAGCGACGCGTGAAATAGCGACACCTCGATCAATAACATGAATCATTCATAAAATCGCAACCTCTATCATGAGCGAAAAGCAGCCATCTTTGCGAGGGCGATCCGTTAGGAGCCTATCCATTTGATGTCTTGATGGCAGCCTATGACGGCCCCATCGTCGAGATATCTGTAATCAGCCACCAGCCGCCAGCATGTCGCCTGACGCAGGGTTCACCGCTGAGCTGGCTTGCCATCGCGACTAGCGCTTGGTCACCTGCGCCGTGCCAGGGTTGCTCCACTGGTTCAACGCCTTGGCCTACCGGCGCCAAGAGGATGCCCAACGGCAAACGTACGCCTCACCCTCGCCCAAGCGGGGTGGGTTCTGGGAAGGCGTCTTCGTAACGTAGGTGATCGTGGTGGCTGCCCACATGGCAGTTTTCGTGGGGACGGGTTTTGCCGACCTGCTGCCTCAGTATGAGCAAGCCCGGGCGATCTTCAGTCTACTCAACCTTCCGTTGGTCCCGGCGCCCCTGGTCGTTCCCATCCCTGGGGGATTGAGCTACAGCATGGTCCGGTCAACGGGGGTAGAGGTAGGCCCTCCAAAATCAGCTTAAGGTGTTCCTCGGACCTTCCGGATTCGTCGTCGGGCCGCTTGTGGCCCGACACGCAAGCCGGAGGGTGCTCGCCCCTACCCAGCAGAGCCCCAGCCCAAGCGAGGGATTCGGGTTTCTCATGGTGGCAGTGGTGGGCCATGACCCCCCTCACGCTGACGGGCGCTACTGGAGCCTTCGCACTGCTGAGCGTGCTGCCCATGTTCATCTTCGTAATGTGTGCGAGATTTTCCCAATAGCCGGATTTCCAAGTAGAGAAAACGGGTTATCTGGTGCCGCCCTTCTTGCCCCCCGAACTTCACCACTTAGCGAGCCTTGACGAAAATAACCTATTGGTTAAATTCAGTTTTTAACTACCAAAGAATGTGATGAAAGAAGCTACGGTCAGAAAACACTTATTCTCACTTGGAATAGAGCTTTATCATCCAGGCAATGGAAGAAAATGGGCCACTAGACCATTGGGCGGCGGCAAGCCCATTCATGATTTTGATTCACTCGATAGCATATGGTACTACTGGCGCGCTCGATGCATGGAAAGGCTGAATGATCAATATCGCGCGCTGCATGAGAGCTTAGCGCTCCACACGGCTGAGCCTCTTGGCAAAGACATGACGACAAAGTTCAAGCTGCCGCGCAGATGGCTTTGGGAAACGACAAAGCTTGCGCAGAGATACGGCCCCATAAGCAACGAATGGATAGAAGAAATGCGTACTGAGGCCGCAAAAGATCGACGCCTAGGAACGTGCGACACTACAGTTGACCTCCACGAAAGGGAATCTAGTAGTGCACGATCTAACAATCCACGATTGGATCATCGATGAGCTCAGATCCTATGATCTTGGCCATCCAGCAAACTTCCTTAGCGCGTCATTGCAACTAGCCGTTCTTCAACTCGTAACAGCGGGCTTGTCGCGTAACGCGGATGAAGAAACCTATACAGGAGCCCTTCTAGGCGCCTTTTGCTCAACATCCTTTTTCTGTGCGTCTGGATTTCCAAGGAAGGCTGGGCCGGATATGTGCTGGCAGAGGCATAGCAAGAACAGTAGATACCGTGACGGTGAAAAGCACACCGGAGCTGACTTCACTTTGATCATCCGGACAAAGGAGAACTTCGCGCGTGCAGCAGTATTCCAAGCTAAGAATGCGAAGTCTGAAGCAGGCAGCTTCGAGGTTGATCACGCTTCACCTGCAACAGACAAGAGACCACCTGAGCAACAGATCGTCAGACTGGTTGACCACTGCATCAGTATAATGGCTGAAATTGCCAAAGTCAGAGCCGAAGAACAAAGCCAATCTGCACCAATTGTCCCTTCATTTGAAGGCCTTGAGTGGGCCCACTACCTGGTTTACCACGACTACTCCAACGCCTGCTGCCAGGTGAGTAACCTACGCAACTCTTATGAAACTGCTAGAGCGAATAGAGTCCCGGGCAGGGTGCGGCTAAAGGAAGAAAATGCAATACCGTTAGTCGACTTACTCGCAGCGGGCTGCAACGAAGATACAGGCGAGGTGCAAGGCTGGATAAGCTTAGAAAGCCTCGCGGAAATCAGGGCTTTCACCGAGCACGCCAAGCAATTTTTCGACGTATATGAATCCCGGACGGATCCCGATGCCGATTGGAAGCCCGTTTCATCATTAGCCATTACTAGTAGCCGCAATGAAAGAAAAGCTATGGTACGAAAAGGCTTCATGGTTCCAGAGTGTCAGGAATCACGACTTGCATCAGTAGATGTTCAGCCAGACCGTACGGCGGAGAATCAAGCCCCCTCCAATAGGCAAAGGAACCCAGGAATGACAAACGGGCGGCGATAAGAGGGATCTATCTGGTTAGGATGCGCAGGCCTCGCACTGCTATGCTCTTGGGACACACCACAGGACACAAATCCGGTTTGTGGATGCCTCCGGAGCTAGGCGGGACGGTCAAGGTACTGTTTCCCCCTCTCTCCGCCAGACAAACGCAGAAGGGCCGCCCACAGGGTGGCCCTTCTGCGTTTGTGCGGCGGATGGGATGGCGGGTGAGAAGCCCCGCTGGGGTTCGACGGTTCTGCAGGAGCAGAACCGGACAGCCGCAGGCTGGTCCCGATGTGCAACGCGCATCGGGATCGGGTGCAGGGATGCACCCGACAATCCCCCTCTCTCCGCCAGACAAACGCAGAAGGGCCGCCCACAGGGTGGCCC